>SVKR01000009.1 GCA_015068365.1 Oscillospiraceae bacterium | reverse complement strand
TGCGAGGCCCCGCAAGGGGCCGTGGCAATCCGTTTTTCCTATGAAAGGAAGTACGGATTCCCACGCCAGTGTGCGCACTGGCTCGGAATGACAGGATGGATCGTATTTTGCAACGCGCCCTTCAGACTGTCAAAATACTTTGCTTCAGCGTATCGATCACTGAGCAGCAGGGGAGTCCGAGGGGTAGCGAAGCGGCGCCTCGGGAGTGAATGATGTGCCGGGGGCACATCAGAGCCGAGGCGTGACCGAGCCGCAGCGAGACAGGTCCCATCGGGTTGAATCAGTTAGCTTGTCAAAAAGACTTTTTTGACAAGCGTAACCCCCATCCCGCATTTCTGCGGGATGGGGGTTACGCTTCTCGATCCATGAATTTTTACTTCGCAGCGTGGACGCGCTGCTTTTCCTCGTACAGGGCCTTGTCCGCGCGGTCCATGCTCTCCTGCAAGCTTTCGCCGGGGGCGCAGGCGCAATAGCCCACGCTGACCCCAAGGGGCACCTGCAGGTTGTTTTCCCGGTTGTACGCCGCAAAGCGCTGCTGCAGCGACTGCTTGAACGCCTCGGCCTCCGCATCGCCGGAGAAGAAGGTCATGATGAGGAACTCGTCCCCGCCCACGCGGGCCACCATGGCGCGCCGCCCGTCCACCGCCTGGCCGAACAGCCGCGCCGCCGTCTGCAGCGCCTTGTCGCCGATGGCGTGGCCCAGGTTGTCGTTGATGGCCTTGAAGTCGTTCAGATCCATCATCATCAGATACAGCCCGCCGCCCTGCCGCTGATAGTCCTCGTACACGGCGGGCAGGGTCTTGCGGTTGTTCAGCCCGGTCAGGCTGTCGCGCACGATCTCCTGGTCCTGGCCGTCGATGTACATGAGAATGATGCTGACCGCCGCGCAGGTCCAGGTGCCGGGCATGCCGGCAAAGGGCATGGCCGCCAGCGTGCCCACCACGGGGATGATGTAAAAGCGCACCAGCTTCACCACCTCGATGCGGGGGACGCCGCTGCGCTTGTCCAGCAGCCGGACGAGGCAGTGGATGAGCGAGGCGAACAGCACCGCCAGCGACACCACGATCTGCAGCCAGAACAGCGGGCCGCGCAGGTAAATGTTTTCCTCGTTCACGGTGAAGATCCAGCCCGTCCAGATGGAGGCGAGGTTCAGCACCAGAAACACCGCGCCGGGCAGCAGCACCAGCGCGGCCAGCCGCCGGGTGATCTTGTAGCCCAGGGTGTCCAGCACGTGGAGGTACCAGATGCAGCCGATGAGGATGCCGCTGGCCAGAAACAGCGCGTTGATGACCAGATTCAGCGCCCGCGCGCCGGGGAACATGCGCCCGTCCAGAAGCATCCAGACGGTGTCCAGCAGCAGGTTGATGATGATGCCGTAGGTGGTATAGCGGAACAGCACGCGGCGCATCTGCTGGTTTTCGTTGCGGGCGCTCTGCCACGCAATGCGGAAGAGGATCAGGAAAAAGAGGATGTTGATCTCAATGTGGATCGCCGTTCCGTCTTGTATCGCCATGCCATCCCACCTTTGCGAATAGACTTTCCCATAGAATACAACCTTTTCCGCCCGCCTGTCAAGCGCGCCGAGCCGGATCGGACATGCCTTTTTGGGTCAGGGGTTCGAACGGGCACATTGCATCAAAAAAGAGAGGTCACTGATGTGACCTCTCTTTTTTGGTGGAGCATAGGGGGTTCGAACCCCTGCGAAGCCTGCCGCTGTGCGGCTTGCTTCGCAACGATCCGCTCCGCTGCGCTTCGCTCAAAAAACGCTTCGCGTTTTGGGTCAGGGGTTCGAACAGCAGGGCACTGCGTCAAAAAACAGGGGTCACTGATGTGACCCCTGTTTTTTGGTGGAGCATAGGGGGTTCGAACCCCTGACCTCCAGATTGCGAACCTGGCGCTCTACCAACTGAGCTAATACCCCGTAATTCAGATGCTCCATTAGTATAACACAAAAAACCGATTTGTAAAGAGCTTTTTTCACCCCCGGCGCAGAAAAATGCGGCGGCAGGGGGGCTGCCCCCGCCGCCGCAGCGGGTATCTTACGCTATGCCGCACCGGGGCGCATTACGCCATTGCGCCGCGGATGAGGGAGAGCAGCTCGCCGTATTCCTCGCAGGCGGGGATGTCCGGGTTGTCCTTCCGGATGGATTCCGGGCTGCGGAACAGAAAGCCCGCCTTGCTCGCGCGGATCATGGCCAGATCGTAGAAGCTGTCGCCGCTGGCGATGGTGTCAAAGCCGCAGCTTTGCAGCGCCTTGACCGTGGTCAGCTTGGTCTGCGGGCAGCGCAGGCGATAGTCCACAATCATGCCCTGCGCGTCGGGCAAAAGCTCGTTGCAGAAGATGGTGGGGCGGCCCAGCTTCTCCATCAGCGGCTGGGCGAACTGGGTGAAGGTGTCGCTCAAAATCAGCACCTGGGTGAACGAGCGCAGCTCGTCCAGAAATTCCTTCGCGCCGGGCATCGGGTCGATGGTGGCGATCACCTTCCGGATCTCCTTCAGGCCCAGGCCGTGCGCGCGCAGAATGTCCATGCGATAGTGCATCAGCTTGTCATAGTCCGGCTCGTCCCGCGTGGTGCGGCGCAGCTCCGGGATTCCGCTGGCCTCGGCAAAGGCGATCCAGATCTCGGGCACGAGAACGCCCTCCAGGTCCAAACAGGTCACATACATTTGGCTTACCCCCAGTCACATTGATGCCCCTATCATACCCGCCCCGGCGGGGCTTGTCAAGTTCCGCCGCAACTGGAAAACTTCCCCTTGCGCCCGCCGCAGCGCCATGCTACAATGTACTTGAGCATTTCATTAGTCAATTAAATTATCCCGCCCCCGGCGGGATGCGGAAGGAGCGAGGAATATGCGCAAAGCAGGTTTGCCGCGGCGGGCGTGGGCGCTGGCCCTGGCGCTGCTGCTGACCCTGGCGCTGGCGCCCGGGGCGGCCTTTGCCGCGGACAGCGCCGACACCATGCGCCTGGAGAGCAGCAGCGGCACGGTGACCGTGCGCAACAAGAGCGGGCAGAAGAAAACCGTCTTTCGCAGCATGCAGCTTTTCAGCGGCTGGACGGTGGAGACCGGCGAGAAAAGCTACGCCACGCTGAGCCTGGACGGCAGCAAGGCCGTCCGGCTGGACGCGGGCAGCAAGGTGGAGCTGCGCCAGAACGACGCGAAAAAGCTGGAGCTGTTCCTGGAGAAGGGCAGCCTCATCACCGACACCGGCGGCAAGCTGCCGAAGGACGAGTCCTGTTTTATCCGCACCTCCACCATGGTCTGCGGCATCCGGGGCACCATCGTGTACGTGCAGGCCGCCTCGCCTGAGGAGAGCCGCGTCACCATGCTGGAGAGCTTCGCCACACTTTCGCTGCGCGACCGGCGCAGCGGCGCGCTGGAGCGCAGCGAGCTGCACGCCGGGGAGCGGGCCGATTGCCTGGCCGAGGGCGCGCATTTTCGCTTCGGCAGCGTCAGCGCGCAGGAGCTGCCGGGCTTCGTCCAGGCCTTCGTGGCCGAGGAGCCCGGGCGGGCGGAGCGCATCTTTGAATCCACCGGCGGGGCGCTGGACCTGCGCGACGTGACGCCGGAGGCCGCGGCCGAGCGCCTGGCGGCGGACGAGGCCGCCGCGGCGGCGCAGCGCGCGCAGCGCGTGCGCGGCGCGACCGTCTCGGTCTGGGACGACGGGGCGGACTGGTGGTACGACCCCGGCCCGGCGCAGCAGCCGGTGCAGCCGGAGGAACCGGAAGAGCCGCAGCAGCCGGAGAAGCCGGAAGAGCCGGAGAAGCCGGAAGAGCCGAATGAGCCGGGGAAGAACGGCGATGACAACGACAACGGCAACGACAACGACAACGGCAACGAAAACGGCAACGGCAACGAAAACGAAAACGGCAACGATGTCGGCAACGACAACGATGTCGGCAATGACAACGACAACGGCAGAGACAACGGCAACGGCAACGGCAACGACAACGGCGGTGCCTTTGTCGTGGCCGGAAGCTGAGTGAGACGGGGAGGCGGGAGCCATGAAAAAGATTCGGATCGCGGCCCTTTGCGCGGCCGTTTTGCTGGCGCTGGCTGCCCCGGCGGCGGCCTGGGCCGACGTGAGCGCGGACGCCTGGTACGCCCCGGCGGTGGAGTTCTGCCAGCGCGAGGGGCTGATGGACGGCATGGGGGCGGACGCCTTCGTCCCCGGCGGCGCGGTGACGCGCGGGCAGCTTGTGACGACGCTGTGGCGCCTTGCGGGCCGGCCCGCCGCGCCGGACGCGGACTTTGCCGACGTGAGCGCCGACGCCTGGTACGCCCCGGCGGTGGCCTGGGCGGTGGACGCCGGGGTGACCGACGGCGTGGGCGGCGGGAACTTTGACCCCGACGGCGCGCTGACGCGCGAGCAGCTCGCGGCCTTCCTCTACCGCTTCGCGGGCAGGCCGGAAGCCGCCGGCGCCTCCGGCTTTGCAGACGCCGGGGCCATCGCCCCCTGGGCCGCCGACGCGGCGGACTGGGCGCGCAGCGCCGGGGTGATGCAGGGCCGGGGCGAAGGGCAGTTCCAGCCCCAGGGCGGCGCCGTGCGCGCGGAGCTGGCCCAGGTGCTGAAAAACTTTGTGGAAAAGGTCCTGCGCGCACCGCGCGCCCTGCCGCTTTCAGAGGGCGTCCGCCCGGTGGGCGCGGCGGTGGAAGCCGGCGGCGCGGTGATCGTGACGGACGCCGGGGGCTTCGGGCTGTGGCGCGTCACGGACAGCGGCTGCACCCTGCTCGCCGGGGGCGCGGAGGGTTACCGTGACGGGAAAGCGGCGCAGGCGGCCTTTGCCTCGCCCTGGGGCGTGGCGCCCTTCCTGGGCGGCTGGGCGGTCTCCGACCCGGAGAACGACGCGGTGCGCCTTGTGCGCGGCGGCGCGGTGGAGAGCCTGAACGGCCTCGGCTTCGCCGCGCCGACGGGCCTGGCCGCCGACGACGCGGGCAACCTCTATGTGGCCTGCACCGGCTCCGGCACGGTCTGGAAGGTGACGCCGACAGGGCAGAAGTCCGCCGCGGCAGAGGGGCTGGACGGCCCCACGGGGCTTGCCTGGGCGGACGGGGCGCTCTACGTCGCGGAGACGGAGGGCGGCCGGGTATTGCGCATCGCGGACGGGGTGACGGAGACCCTGGCGGCCATCGACGGGGCGACGGGCCTTGCCGTGGCCGGGGACGGCACGGTGTTCGCCGCCGCCACGGCGCAGGGGGCGGTTTACCGCATCGCGCCGGACGGGGCGGTGCGCGCCGTCGTCGCGGCGCCGGAGGACCCGGAGACGGCGCCCTGGCCCGCCGCGCCGGTGGGCCTTGCCCTGCGCGGCGGGGAGGTGCTGATCTGCGACCGGTTTGCCGGGACGCTGACGGCCGTGCAGCTTGGGTGAAATTGAAATATGAAATAGAAAGGGCGCGTTGCAAAATACGATCCATCCTGTCATTCCGAGCCAGTGCGCACTTTTCGCGAAGGCGAAAAGTCGTGGCGTGGGAATCCGTACTTCCTTTCATAGGAAAAACGGATTGCCACGGCCCCTTGCGGGGCCTC
>SVKR01000135.1 GCA_015068365.1 Oscillospiraceae bacterium | reverse complement strand
CAGGCGCAGTGCATCGAGCGGCACGGCCTCACCCCCACGGAGCTGTATGAGTCCCTGGGCCTGTTCGATTACGGCGGCGGCGGCTACCACTGCGTATGGCTGTCCGACCACGACCGGGAAATCTTCAAAAACCGCGGCCTGACCGTGGTGAGCTGCCCGGCCAGCAACGCCAAGCTGGCCAGCGGCATCGCCCCGCTGCAGGAATATCTTGACGCCGGGCTGCACTTGGCCCTCGGCACGGATGGGCCCAGCAGCAACAACGGCCTGGATATGTTCCGGGAGATGTACCTGGCCTGCGTGCTGCAAAAGCTCAAGTGCGCCGACGCCGCAGCGGGCAACGCCGACGCCATGCTGCACGCGGCGACCGTGGGCGGCGCCCGGGCCATGGGCCTTTCCGACTGCGACTGCATCGCCCCCGGCAAGCAGGCCGACCTCATCGTCATCGACCTTCAGAGGCCCAGCATGCAACCCATCATCAACATCCCGAAAAACCTGGTCTACAGCGGCTCGAAGGACTGCGTGACGCTGACGATGGTGGCCGGGAAGATCCTCTACGAAAACGGCGAATTCTTCCTCGGCGAGGCGCCGGAGCGCATCTATGAGACCGCCACGGCGGAGATGAAAAAGATGCTGGCGGAGTGACAAGCCCGCCGGGACAAGGCAATTCTGACATGAGAGGGATGCGGACATGGACGACGCTTTTGAATACCAGATCTACATCGGCTGCCATGACCGGCATACGCGGGGCGAGCTGGTGAAGGAACAGGAGCTGCGGGAGATGGTGGTCTCCTTCTTCCGGCGGAAAAAGATCGACTTTTCCGTGCTGAGCGCCAAGGGCGGCTACCGCCATGATGACGGCAGCTTTGTGGTGGAGAACACCCTGTGCATCGACATCATCGGCGCGCTGGAGATGGACATCATCGGGCTTGCGCGAAGCCTCTCCATGTTCATGAACCAGGAAAACGTCCTGGTGACCCGGAGCCCCTTGAAAAGAAGCTTTCGGTGAGGTGCGCTATGCGGCAGGAAGAACTGTTCAACAGAAGCATGAAATATGAGATCTTCATCGGCATCAAGGACAAGGACAGCTATGAGGAGATCCTCAACGTCGATGACTTCAAGGCGATGCTGACGGAGATCTGCACGGAGAAGCAGATCAGCTTTTCGCTTCTGACCCAGCTGGGCGGCTATACGCACAACAAGGGCTACACGACCGAGACCAGCCTGCGGATCATCCTCATCGGCATTGACGAGGCCGAGGCGCTGCGCCTGGGCGAGCGGCTGAAAGAGAAGATCAACACCGACACGATCATGATCACAAAATCGGAGATCGAATCCGCGTTTCTGTGATTTCGGAGCATTTTTGACAAGGAAAAAAGACTGACGGCGAGATGCCGTCAGTCTTTTTTATCGGTATTTGTCAGTTTGGAGCTTACACCACGCCCTGGGCGAGCATGGCGGTGGCGACCTTCAGGAAGCCGGCCACGTTGGCGCCGACGACCATGTTGCCCTCCGCACCGCACTCCACGGAGGCGGCGTAGGCGTTGTGGAAGATGCCCTCCATGATGCCCTTCAGACGGGCGTCGACCTCTTCAAAGGTCCAGCTCAGGCGCATGGAGTTCTGGCTCATCTCCAGGCCGGAGGTGGCCACGCCGCCGGCGTTGGAGGCCTTGCCGGGGCTGAAGAGCAGGCCGGCCTTCTGGATCATCTCGGTGGCGGCCAGGGAGGTGGGCATGTTGGCGCCCTCAAACACACCGATGCCGCCGTTGGCGATGATCATTTCGGCTTCCTTCACGTCGATCTCGTTCTGGGTGGCGCAGGGCATATACAGATCGGCCTTGACGGACCAGATCATGCGGCAGTTCTCGTGATACTCGCTGCCGGGAACCTCCTTGGTGTACTCGCTGATGCGGGCGCGGCGGTTCTGCTTGATGTCGAACAGCACGGGCAGGTTGATGCCGTTGGGATCGTAGATATAGCCGTTGCTGTCGCTCATGGCGACGACCTTGGCGCCCAGCTGCATGGCCTTCTCCGCGGCGTACTGGGCCACGTTGCCGCTGCCGGAGACGACGCAGACCTTGCCGGCAAAGCTGTCGCCCTTGACGCTCTTGAGATATTCCTGGGTGAAGTAGCACAGACCGTAGCCGGTGGCCTGGGTGCGGGCCAGGGAGCCGCCGTAGGTCAGGCCCTTGCCGGTCAGCACGCCGGCATCGTAGCGGTTGGTGATCTTCTTATACTCGCCGAAGAGGAAGCCGATCTCCCGGGCACCCACGCCGATGTCGCCGGCGGGCACGTCGGTGAACTGGCCGATGTGGCGGTACAGCTCGTTCATAAAGCTCTGGCAGAAGCGCATGACCTCGGCGTCGCTCTTGCCCTTGGGGTCAAAGTCGCTGCCGCCCTTGCCGCCGCCCATGGGCAGGGTGGTCAGGCTGTTTTTCAGCACCTGCTCAAAGCCCAGGAACTTCATAACGGAGGCGTTGACGCTCGGGTGGAAGCGCAGACCGCCCTTGTACGGGCCGATGGCGCTGTTGTACTGCACGCGGAAGCCGCGGTTGACCTGCACCTTGCCGTTGTCGTCCACCCAGGGAACGCGGAACTGGATGAAGCGCTCCGGCTCCACAAAGCGTTCCACGATGCCGTTGGCTTCATACTCCGGGTGCTTCTCCACGATGCACTCCAGGCTCTCCAGCACCTCGGTGACTGCCTGCAGGAACTCCGGCTCGCCGGGATTGCGGGCCTTGACGGTTTCCAGCACCTTGTTCAGATATGCGCTTTTCATGATTGCAGCAACTCCTTTCAAATATTCGGTGAAAAGTGTAATTACCTGTTCAGATAGAGGTCCAGCGCCGCCAGGTTCATGGGCAGGAACTTCTCCTTGCGCCCGGAGAACATGTGGCGCATCTGCTCGCGGATGGTGTCGGGCCGGACGATGCCGGTCTCCTTCAGAATGGCGCCCAGCATCACCATGTTGGCGGCCTTGTCGTTGCCCAGGGCCATGGCCTCGTCGTTGGCGGGGACATAGCACACGCGGATGTCGTCGCGCTTTGCCTTCTCCGGCACCAGGGAGCTGTTTACGATCAGCAGCCCGCCGGGGGCCACCAGGGATTCAAACTTCAGCAGGCTGGGGAGGTTCATGACCACCAGAAGGTCCGCCTCGTTGATGAGGGGGCAGGCGATGGGCTTATCCGAGACCACCACCGTGCAGTTGGCGGTGCCGCCGCGCATCTCCGGGCCGTAGGAGGGCAGCCAGGTGACCTCCTTGCCCTCGTCCATGGCGGCCTTGGCGATCATCTGGCCGATGGCCAGGGTGCCCTGTCCGCCGCTGCCGGCAAAAAACATTTTCTGTTTCATCGCTCAATATCCCTCCGGCTTTCTGAAGTTTCCAATGGGATAGTATGCGGCCATGTCCGTCTCCACCCATTTCAGCGCGTCCGTCGGGGCAAGGCCCCAGTTGGTCGGGCAGGCGGAGAGGAACTCCACAAAGGTGAAGCCGAGGCCCGCCTTCTGGATGTCCAGCGCGGTCTCCACGGCCTTTTTCGCCTTGCGCACGTTGGCCGGGTTGTTCAGCATGACGCGCTCCACGTACACGGCGCAGGGCACGGCGGCGAGGATCTCGCACATTTTCAGCGGCATGCCCGCCTGCTCCCGGGTGCGGCCCTCCACCGAGGTGGTGGAGCGCTGGCCGATCAGCGTGGTCGGGGCCATCTGGCCGCCGGTCATGCCGTAGATGCCGTTGTTGATGAAGATGACGGAGAT
>SVKR01000134.1 GCA_015068365.1 Oscillospiraceae bacterium | reverse complement strand
GGCCACAACGCCCTGACCGATCTGACGCCCATCGGCGCGCTGACGGAGCTGCAGGTGCTCATTCTCGGCGACAACCCCGATCTGACGGACATCTCGCCCCTGGGGAATCTGACCGAGCTTCGCTATATGGAGTTTTTCATGGCCGACCGGGTGCGGGACTATTCCTGCATGGCAAAGCTGACCAACATGCGTGATCTGTGCATGGGTTACTGCAACGGGCTGGACGACATCTCCTTCGTATCGGAGATGCCCGCGCTGGAGATGGGCTGGTTCCCCGGCGATCCCCTCTCCGAACAGCAGCGCGCCGACGCCCAGGCCGCCCGCCCCGACACCACCTTCCTCTTCGTCCCCTCCCGCACCTCCTCCACCAGCGACGGCTGGCGGGCGACGGAACGCAACGTGGAGATCCGCCGGGCCTTTTCCAACTGGGACAAGGTGGCGCAGTTCCGCGCCTGGGACGATGTGGACTACATCCCCGGCGCAGCGCTGAACCCGGTCTATCCCATCGACAACTGACTTTTTTCCTGCGAGGGATTCGCTTATGCTCGTTTTGAAAAAAATCATCGCCGCGGTACTGGTGCTGGCATCGCTCGCCGCATCCGTCTTCGCGCTGAGCCTGTGCCGGTCCGTCACCCGCTCGGCAGAGCACAGCACGCCGGACGCGGAGGCGGAGGCCACCGCGGCGGCGGAGGGCTTTTTCGCCTGCCTGCGCGCCCGGGACTTTGCCGGGGCCTACGGCTACCTGGCGAACTACTCCTCCCTGGGGCTGGAGACGCCGCCGGAGGATGAGATCAGCCTGCTGTACTGGAACGCGGCCCAGGACGCCTGGGCCTTTTCCGTGGACGCCGGCTATGAGCGGAACGGCGCGCTTCTGGAAAAGCGCGCTGCCTGCCGCCGCCTGGACCTAAGCGCCGTCTCCGACGCCGTCGGCGCGGAGGTGCGCGCCATCCTGGCCCGGCGGGTGGACGAGGCGCGATTGCGCTCGGAGATCTATAACGCCGACGGCAGCTACCGGGAGGACGTGGCCTACGCCGCGCTCCTGGAGGCGACGCAGACCGTGCTGCGCGACACCGCCCCCTATCAGTATGACCAGCGCGTCACCCTCACCCTCTCCCGGGCGGAGGACGGCTGGCGCATCGAGGCAGACGCGGCGCTGATCTCCGCGCTGACCAGCGGCGCGGTGCGGAGGTGAGCGGCATGGCAAACACGAACCGATCGGGCTCTTGGGCCCTGGGCGTGCTCATCGCCCTCATTTCCCTGGCCTGCGCCGCCCTGTTTCTGACGCTGCTGCTCCCCATCAGCCGCACGGTGGGCGCCGCCCTGCCCGCCCCGCCCCCGGAGGAGCGGGTGCGCACGGCCCTTGCCATCACGCCGGACTTTGACCGCAGCGTCCGGAACCTCTCCGCCGCGGCGATGGAGGGGCTGCTGCCCATCCCCAAATCCTACCGCCTGGCGGAGGACCTGGTGGTGGCCCCGGCGCCGGACCCGGCCGGCTTCGGCGCCTCACGCGACCCGGCGGACAGTGCCGATGTGCTCGCTGCCGCCGCCGTGCTGCTGGACGGGCAGGACACCCTCTGGCGCACCGACATGCCCGTCATGGCGGGCACCGACGTGCGCTGGTATCTGGACGACACCATCTTCGCCATCGCCTGGAAGCAGGGCATTGGCAGCTCCTGCTACAGCTTTTCCGAGGTCAAGATCGCCGACGCCAGCCAGTTCCGCCGCTATCTGGCGGACGACAGCTTCAGCTCCCAGGTGCAGCATCTGCCCACGGAGATGGCCCGGAGCGTCAACGCCGTCACGGCCCTCAGCGGCGATTTCTACAAATTCCGCAAAAACGGCATCGTCGTCTATCGCCGCCAGCTCTTCCGCACCGACGGGAAGAACCTGGACACCTGCTTCGTGGACGGAAACGGCGATCTGCGCTTCGTCCCCCGCGGCACGCTGACCGACGAGGCGGAGATGCAGCGCTATATTGAGGAGAACGACATCCTCTTCTCCCTGGCCTTCGGCCCGACTCTGATCGAAAACGGCGTGGACGTCTGCCCCGCCTCCTATCCCATCGGCGAGGTGAACACCACCTATTCCCGCACGGCCATCTGCCAGATGGGCCCGCTGCACTATCTCCTGGTCACCGTCAACTATGACGACCCCTATGTGGGTGTGGCCACCATCCGCGGCCTGACCGACACGCTGCTCTCCCTCGGCGTCCCCAACGCCTACACCCTGGACGGCGGGCAGACCAGCACCCTGGTCTTCAACGGCAGCACCGTGAACCATGTGGACTACGGCAACGAGCGCTATCAGTCCGACATCGTCTTTTTCGCCACCGCCATCCCCGCGGAAGAGAGGGGGCAGGACGATGGATAAGCTGCTTGTCCTCTTCGGCGGCGAGATCGCCGACTGGAAGCCCATCCTCATCGCCATCGCCGCGCTGGCGGCGGCGCTGATGAGCGTGGGCGTGTGCCTGTGGCGCGGGGAAAAGCTCCTGCCGATGCTCGCGGCGCTGCCGCTGGGCACGCTGGCCTCGGTCTGTCTGGCTCGGCTCATCCACTGGTACTGCCGCTCTGAGAGCTACGCCTCCCTGCAAAGCGCCTTTTCGGAGATGCGCGGCGGCGGCTACAGTCTCATCGGCGTGTTCGCCGGGATGCTTCTGGCCTTCGGCCTGGTGCGGCTGCTGCGCCTGACACGCGACCTGCCCGCCCTGCTGGACTGCGCCGTGCCCGGCGCGGCGCTGGGCATCGCCATCGGCCGCATGGGCGATCTCTTCACCACCGCCGACCGCGGCAAGATGATCCTGGCCGACGAGGCGCTGCATCATCTGCCCTACGCCGCCGCGGTGCAGAACGCCACCTCCGGCGCCACGGAGTGGCGCTTCGCCACCTTCGCCTTCCAAAGCATCTGGTGCGCCGCGCTGTGCCTCGTGTTCCTCATCGCCGCGCTCTGGCCCCGCCGCCGCGCCCTTGCCCCCTCCCGCCGGGGCAGCGGCAGCCTCTTTGCGCTTTTCATGGCGCTTTACTGCTGCGGGCAGATCGTGCTGGACAGCACCCGCTATGACGCGCTGTTCCTGCGCAGCAACGGCTTCGTCAGCCTGGAGCAGATCCTCTGCGCCGTGGTGCTCGCCGCCGTCGCGGCGGTCTATTCCGTCCGCTCCGTCCGCCTGCACGGCCTGCGCTTCTGGCACTGGCTGCTGTGGGTCCTGGCGCTGGCCGGGCTGGGCCTGGCGGGCTATATGGAATACTACGTCCAGCGCCACGGAAGCGCGTATCTTTTCGCCTACGGGCTCATGTGTCTGGGTCTTGCGCTGTTCATGGCCGTCATCCTCGCGCTGTTTGCGACAAGCGCGCAGCGCCGCGGAGGGCCGGACGCGCCCCCGGACGCAAATACAGAAATCACAACCTGAAGGAGTCAACCATGTCCGATTACATCATCGCAACCTCATCCACATCCGACCTGCCCCGTACCTGGCTGGACGAACACTGCATCCCCTTCATCCCCTATGGCTACACCGTGAACGGCACCGCCGTGGAGGACGACTGCCGGGAGGAAAGCCGCGCCGCCGTCTATGCCGGCATGCGCAAGGGCGACCTGCTCACCACCTCCATGATCAACGAGTTCGTCTACTACGACTTTCTTCGCAGCCTGCTGGATCTGGGGAAGGACGTCATCTTCCTCGATATGTCCAGGGAGATGAGCGCGTCGTACCAGAACTGCGCCGGCGCGGCGGAAAAGCTGCGCGCGGAGTACCCGGCCCGCCGGCTGTATGTCATGGACACCCGCTGCATCTCCGGCGGTCTGGGCACGCTGGTGGTGAACATGGTGCGCCGGATGGAAGCCGGCGACAGCTTTGACGACGTGGTGCGCTGGGGCGAGGAGAACAAGCTGAAGATCGCCCACCGCTTCACGGTGGACGATCTGAACTACCTCAAGCGCGGCGGGAGAGTGTCCAACGCCTCGGCGCTGGTGGGCTCGCTGCTGAACATCAAGCCCGTGCTCTACGTCCCGGACGCCGGCACGCTGGACGTGGTGAAAAAGGCCCGCGGCCGCAAGGCGGCGCTGGCCGCCATCCGCGACGGCGTGTTGAACGACTTTTCCCACATCGACTGCACCGGCACCGAGGTCCACATCCTCCACGCCGACTGCTATGACGACGCATCCTTCCTCCGCGACGAGCTGAAAAAGGCCTGCCCGGAGCTGGGCGAGATCACCATTTCCCAGCTCGGCGTGGTCATCGGCGCCCACTGCGGCCCCGGCCTGCTCACCGTCTTCTATCTCTGCGACGCCCGCCGCCCGGAGTGAATCGCTGCGCTGCGCTCCATGCGTCTTGACCAAAACCGCGCCGCGCGATTTGTATGGGCTGAAATGCATTCCCACTTGCCTATCCAGCACCGGCGTGTTATGATAATGGGTACTGAATCAAGCGACCATTGCCGCTTTCTACGGTAAAAGCGAAAGCTGACTGCGTCGAGGTAATGCGTATGAATTCCGTTCTGCTGCTGTGCGACGGCACAAATGAGAGGACCGATTATCTGACGGCCTTGATTGAGAAGAATTACCATATTGAATACGTCTCAGACGTGGATGCGGTGATCGAAGACATCCGCACCCGCTCGGAGGAGATTTTTGCGCTCATCATCGACCACCCGGCGGGCAATCCCCGCGCCCGGGAGCTGGTGGACTTTGTCCAGAGCGCCAACAGCTATCTGTTCGCCATTCCGGTGCTGGTGCTGACCGACCCGGCCGACCGCGACGCCGACGAGGACTTTCTCAGCGACACCGTCATCTCCGCCATTGAGGTCGGCCAGTCCGAGCGCAGCGTCAACCAGGCCATCCGCAAGGCCAACGACACCATCAACACCTTCTCCTTCCAGGAGTTTTCCCGGATGCTGAAGGCCCTGCCCTCGCTCATCTATCTGAAGGATTCCAAGGCGCGCTACGTCTTCTGCTCCCAGTACTGGCACCATCTGTCCCACTATGACGACGAAAACTGGACGATCACCGGCAAGACCGACTTTGAGATCCGCAAGGACGCGGCCAACGCGAAGGCCGCCTACGACAGCGATATGCGCATCATCGAGACCGGGGTCGGCGGCAACTACATCATCGAGGAGAACGACGACGGCTATCAGGAATTCCTGCAGATCATCAAGGAGCCGGTCCGGGATGCCGACGGCAAGGTGCGCGGCATCATCGCCATCATCAACAACGTCACCGAGCAGGAAACGCTGCGGCGCGAGCTGAAAAAGAAATCCATCACCGACGAGCTGACGGGCCTTTATAACCGCGCGTACTTCGACGAATTTACGGCCAGGCTGGGCGACGATGTCTTCCCCCTGGGCATCATCTCCGCGGACTGCGACGGGCTGAAGACCATCAACGACCTCTACGGCCACCCCATGGGGGATGAGTACATCCGCATGACGGCGACCCTGCTGAAAAGCGAGCTGCCCCCGGAGACTACGCTGTTCCGCACCGGCGGGGACGAGTTTCTGGCCCTGCTGCCCCGGACGGATGACGCCGCCATGGCGCAGTACGGCAGCAAGCTCAAGGCGGCGGAAAAGATGTTCTCCATCAAGGACCGCTCCCTCAGCGTCTCCATCGGCGTCGGCGTGATGCGCGGCGACGGCGACACGCTGCAATCCGCTGTGGAGAAATCCGACAAGGAAATGTACAAGCACAAGCGCTCCAAAATGTCCTGGATGTGATGTGAAGCGCAAAAAACCGGAAATTCAAAAAGGGAAGCCGCCCGGGCTTCCCTTTTCAGACCTGTTTAAGAGGAGGCAAGCGAAATGAAACTTGCAGAAGCGCTGCAGGAGCGGGCGGATCTGAACCGCCGCATCGACGAGCTGCGCCGCCGGCTGGGCAACAGCATTTTGGTGCAGGAGGGCGAAGCCCCGGCGGAGGACCCGGATGCCCTTTTGACCGAGCTGGACGCCGCCATCGCTCGGCTGGAGACGCTGATGGCCCAGATCAATCTGACCAACTGCCGCACGAAGGCCGACGGCCTTACCCTGACGGAGCTGATCGCAAAGAAGGACGCGCTGCTGCTGCAGCTTTCCGCCTATCGCGATCTGGTCTACACCGCCGGGCAGAACACCAGCCGCGCACGCGGCACGGAAATCAAGGTGAAGGCCACGCTCAAGGCGTCCGAGCTGCAAAAGCGGGTGGACGCCATGGCGCAGGAGGCCCGCCGGCTGGATAATCTGTTGCAGGAGACGAACTGGAAGACCAGACTGATCGAGAAATAAAACAAAGATGGTAGTCCGCCGGGGCGCATATCAGGCGGCAGCTGCCTTAAGCTGCGTTACAGCCGGAATGTGCCGCGAACCGGCACGGGGTTCGAATCCCCGAGCATCGTAAGGTTCCGACAGCGTATGACCGCACCGATACTATGCATCGTGTACGACCGGATATGGACCGCGCGGACGAGGGCGGCGTTGGGGAATTCGATCAAAAAAGGGAGAGACGAAAACGCATTTTCGCATTGCAGCCGGACAACGACATCAAGGGCATCGCGCAGCGAAAGGCCTGCATCGAATCGCTGCTCGCCGCGCTGCCGGAGCCGGACACCGCCGCCGGCATCAAGGCGTATGAGGCAAATAAGGGAAAAACTCCCGGACGAGTGTCCGGGAGCTTTCAGACTGTAGACAAACCCTGTTTTGTAAAGGAACCGTTTTGCATGGGGGGGTGTGAGGGGGGACGGGAGTCCCCCTGCACGTTTAATCTTCGCAAAAACCGGAACATTTTTCAATGTTTCGGTTTTTGCTTTTCAAGC
>SVKR01000133.1 GCA_015068365.1 Oscillospiraceae bacterium | reverse complement strand
TCCCTGCGGGCGGAGGGCACCAGCGTCTTTGTGGAAAACATTTTTGAAAGCCGCTTCCGCCATGTGCCGGAGCTGCGGCGCTTTGGCGCGGACATCCGGGTGGAAGGCCGCGTTGCCATGGTCAGCGGCGTCTCCGCTCTTTCCGGCGCGCCGGTCACGGCGACGGATCTGCGCGGCGGCGCGGCGATGGTGCTGGCCGGCCTCTCCGCCGAAGGGGAGACGCTGGTTTATGACCAGGGCCACATCGAGCGGGGCTACGCCCACTTTGCCGAAAGCCTTTCGCGCCTCGGCGCGGATGTGCGACGGACGGAAGAGGATGCGGAGCAGAGCCCGCCGGTATAAATTTACAGGCTTTGAAACAGACTATACGAAAGAGTTGGGAGTGCTGGTATGCCGCAGCAAAACAAACGAAGACGAAAGCGCAGCGCGCTGTTCGCGCCGCTGTCCTTTCTCATCATCTGCGCCGCGCTGGTGTTCGGCATGAGCGTGTTTTTCCGGGTCTCCGGCATCGAGGTGGAGGGCAACGAGCTCTATACCGCCGAAGAGATCATCGAGGCCTCCGGCATCGAGCACGGCGACAACCTGTTTTTTATCAACCGCTTTTCCGCCATCAGCCGCATTTTCTCCAAGCTGCCCTATGTGGAAAAGGCGGTCATCAACCGCAGCCTGCCGAATAAGCTGGTCATCGTGGTGTCGGAAAGCCACGCCATCGCCTGCGTCTCCGCGGAGGACGGCACCTGGGCCATTGACCGCAACTGCAAGCTGCTTTCCAAGGCCAGCGGGGACGATCTGCGCGGCCTCATCCGCGTCGAGGGGCTGACGCCCATCGCACCGGAGCCGGGGCAGATCATCGCCCCCGGCGACGCGGAGAGCCCGAAGGTCAGCTATCTCTCCGCCATTCTGACCCAGATCGACGCGCTGAATCTGCGGAGCAACATCAGCTACATCGACATCTCCGGCATCTCGAATCCCAGTTTTGACTATCTGGGCCGCTTTACCGTGAAGCTGGGAAACAACGAGAACATCGAGTACAAATTCCAGTGCCTTCTAAGCGCGGTGGCCGCGCTGAACGACGGGGACCGGGGCACGCTGGACCTGTCCATCGACAAGCGGGCCCATCTGACTTATGACTGAAGATTCTGTATAAAACTATTGACCTTCAAAAAAAAATAGATTAGAATAAATTGATAAAAAATAAGTACAAACGCGGTATTCCACCGCAAGCGATAATAAAGTTGGGAGGAAACAGATATGGCATTCGTTCCTGAAACCGGTCCCGAAAATGTTGTCACCATCAAGGTCGTCGGCGTCGGCGGCGCGGGCAACAACGTGGTCAACCGCATGGTCAGCACGGGCACAAAGGGCGTAGAATTCATTGCGATCAACACGGACAAGCAGGCGCTTGCCGTTTCCAATGCTAATCAGAAGATCCAGATCGGCGAAAAGCTGACCCACGGCCAGGGCGCCGGCTCCGACCCCGAGATCGGCAAGCGCAGCGCTGAGGAAAACCGCAACAACATCGCCAAGAGCTTTGAGGACGCGGACATGGTCTTCATCACCGCCGGCATGGGCGGCGGCACCGGCACGGGCGCTGCGCCCACCGTGGCGGACATCGCCAAGGAAGCCGGCGTGCTCACCGTCGGCGTGGTGACCAAGCCCTTCTCCTTTGAGGGCAAGCGCCGCATGGAGCAGGCCAAGCGCGGCATTGAAGAGCTCCTCGGCAAGGTGGACAGCCTGCTGATCATCCCGAACGACCGCCTGAAATACGCCACCGACCAGAAGGTCACGTTTGCCAACGCTTTTGAGATCGCCGACGACGTGCTGCGCCAGGCCGTCACCAGCATCTCCGACCTCATCAAGAACACCGGTTTCATCAACCTCGACTTTGCCGACGTCACCTGCATCATGAAGAACGCGGGCTACGCCCACATGGGCGTGGGCACCGCCATCGGCAAGGGCAAGGCGGAGGAGGCGGCCCGGGCCGCCATCGCCAGCCCCTTGATGGAGACCTCCATCACCGGCGCCCACGGCGTGCTCATCAACATCACCGGCAGCGCCGACATGGGCCTGGAGGACGTGGAAGCCGCCGCCAGCCTGGTGCAGGAAAGCGCCCATCCCGACGCCAACATCATTTTCGGCGCCACCTTTGACGACACCATGGACGATCAGATCCGCGTGACGGTCATCGCCACCGGCTTTGAGGACAGCGCCCGCCCCGCCGAGCCGGCGGAGAAGACCGCCGCCGCTGCCGGGGATGAGCTGACGAAGCAGGAAAACCTCTTCACCGCCGCCAGCGAGATGGCTGCGGAGGCCGCCGCTCCCATTGCCGAGCAGCCCAAGCCCGCCACGGAGGAGGACCCCTTCGACAGCATCTTCCGCATCTTCAACAGCAAGTAAGTCGAACGTTTTTTCAGCGCACCCCCTGCCGCTTAAGGCAGGGGGTGTGCTTTTTCGCGGATATTTGCTTCCCCTGCGGCATAAGATGAAAGAAAAAAGGGGAGGCATGGGCGTTTGCGCATTAAATACCTGCAATCTGTCTGCCGCGCAGTCGGCAGGCTCTATACTGCGCACAGACTGCCCATCGCGGCGGCGGGACTGACCTATTTTCTGACGCTCAGCTTTTTCCCTCTGCTCATCTGCCTGCAGATCATGCTCAGCACGCTGTTCCCGGCGACGGAGGAGCTGCGCGAGATGCTGACGCTGCTGCTGCCCCAGGCCTCCGTCTCGACGGTGATGGAGTATCTGCGCTATGTCACCGCAAACCAGAGCAACGCCATGGCTGTGGTGGCGCTGACCGTGCTGGCCACGTCCTCCTCGGCGGCGTTTCGCACCATCAGCCGGGTCATCGGCGACATGTATCGCCGCCGGCGCTATTCCGGCTTCGCGGCGCTGGTGTTCAGCTTCTGCATTTCCCTCGTTTTTCTCACCGCAATCTATTTTGCGCTGATCCTGATCACCACCGGAAAGTGGTTCCTGGACTATGTGGACCGGTATTTTTACTATGCGAACATCTCCGACAGCTGGCGCTGGGCGCGCTTCGCGCTGCTGGGGCTGCTGCTTTTCTGCATGTTCACGGCGGTCTACCGCATCACGGCGCCGCGCCGTGCTGCGGTGCGCTGCCTGCCGGGGGCGCTGTGCGCCACGGCGGCGCTTTTGCTGCTCAGCATCCTGTTTTCCGCCATCATCGGCGCCAGCGCCCGCTATCCGCTCATCTACGGCTCGCTGGCCAGCATCATCGCGCTGATGCTCTGGCTCTACTTCGCCGGGACCATATTGTTCCTGGGCGCGGCGGTGAATGTGGCGATGGAGCGCAAAGTATGAATTGCCGTGCCGGAAATCGCGGCACGGCAGTTTCAGACTGTCAAAAAAGTGCATGCAGGTTGTGATTACGGGAAGGAAGATCGTGTGAAAGAAACCCAGGAAGGGTGTCTTTCACGTTCAATCAACAAGTTTTTCGAACATTTTCGTACATTTCAATCGTTCGAAAAACTTGCTCAGCTTGTCAAAGAACGTGTTCTTTGACAAGCTGGAACTGCCGTGCCGGAAATCGCGGCACGGCAGTTTACGCTGTTGTCAGTTTTCCTCCTCCGGCGCGATGCGGATGACCGAGACCTCATACGCGGTCTTTTCCACAGTCTCGCCGTTTTCCGTCTTGAGATAGGCGCGGCTCTGGATTCGCCCGGTCAGACTGACGGCGCAGCCCACGTCCCAGTGTTCGGCGGCACGCGCGCAGGCGCCCCAGGCGATGCAGGGCAGATAATCGCTGCGGCCGTAGCGCCGCCGCACCGCCAGCATCAGATCGCAGATCTCCCGGCCCATGGGCGTCACGCGCAGCTTGGGCTGCTTGCACAGCACGCCCGTGAGCTCGATCGTGTTTTCGTCCTCGCCGTCGTCGAACCACAGCTCGCGGGCAAACACCGTGATGACCAGCCGGGGGCCGACGCCGCTTTTGTTGTTGAATGAGCGCACCTCGCCCAGCACGCACAGCTTTCCGCCGCCGCCGATCTCCAGCGCGTCCAGCAGCTTGTCGCGGGCGATGATCTGGATCGTGTCCACGGCGCCGGACAGCCGCGCAACGTCCAGGGAGAACTGATAAAACTCCTCGTCCCTGCTCTTGTGCGAAAACCGGGGCGGCGTATGTACCGTGCCTCGCAGCATGGCGTAATTCGTGCCTTTGCTCTCTTCCATCGTAACACCTCTCTTGCAGCATTTGCGGTTATTTGAACCTATGCCGGATGGTCGGAAAATATGCGCCGCGCCCTTGCAAAGGGGGCGGGAGAGGGGTATACTGAAAGACAAATTCTGAAAGGGGCAAACGAATGGAACTCAGGGAGATATTAGCAAGATGCGACCATACGCTCCTGCGCCAGGACTGTACCGGCGCGGAGATCCGCGCCCTGTGCGACCAGGGCATCCGCTACGGCTGCGCCAGCGTGTGCATCCCGCCGGCCCATGTGGCGGGCGCGAAGCAGTATGTGGGCGGAAACTTACGCATCTGCACGGTGATCGGCTTTCCCAACGGCTATATGACCACGGCGGCCAAGGCCTTTGAGGCGCAGGACGCTATTGCCGCCGGCGCGGACGAGGTGGACATGGTGGTGAACCTCGGCATGGTGAAGGATGCCTGCTGGGGCAACGTATTGGACGACATCCGGGCCGTCCGCGCCGTCTCCGCCGGGCGGATCTTGAAGGTCATCATCGAGACCTGCCTGCTGACTTATGAGGAAAAGCTGCAGCTTTGCGCCATCGTATCCGCCTCCGGCGCGGACTTTATCAAGACCTCCACCGGCTTTTCCACCGGCGGCGCCACCTTTGAGGACGTGCAGCTTCTGCGCGCCAACTGCGACGCACGCGTGCGCGTCAAGGCCGCCGGCGGCATCGCCACGCTCGAGGACGCGGAGCGCTTCATTGCTCTTGGTGCGGACCGCCTGGGCACCAGCCGCATCGTAAAACTTGCCATGGAGCAGGGCTATGAGCCCGGCGCGCCCATCGGCTGAATGAGAGAAGGAAGAGACAAATGACCGAAGAAAACCAGAAACGGCATGACGAAAAAGCCGCGCGGATGCGCGCGGCGCTTCAGCTGCAGGAGCCGGACCGCGTGCCCATCAGCATCGGCGGCGGCGCCTTTGCCTATGTGGACGCGGGCTACACCGTGGCGGAGATCAACTATGACGAGAGCCTGGAGAAGGCCAAGGACGCCATCAAGCGCTTCCTCACCACCTATGACCCGGACGTGGGCAGCGGTCTTGCCCTGTCCTTCGCGGGCGAGGGCCCGGGGCACGAGATGCAGGGCTGCTCCACGCTGTTTATCGCGGGCATGAAAAATGCCCCCATCCACATCTCCGACAACAGCGGCCCCCAGTTTTTGGAGCAGGTGATGCTGCCGGACGAGGAGCTGGAGCTGTTCAGCCAGGACTTCACCAAATGGAGCCTCAACTGCTATCTGCCGCGTTTAAGCTCCGTCATGGCGCCCTTCAAGGACTTCAAGCTGCCGCTGAACCACCGCAACATCTGGGACGTGATGGACCAGTTCTCCCGGCCGGAGATCAAAGCCGCCATCGAAAAGCTGTGGGAGATCAGCGATTACTACAAGGACTACCGCGCCCGCCTTGCTGCGGCGGAGCGGGAGATCCGGGAACTGGGTTATCCCTCCTTCGGCGGCGGCGGGCGGGCCGTGGTGCCCTTTGACAAGTACAGCGACACCTTCCGCGGCTTCATCCTCGCGCTGACGGACATCTATGAGCACGAGGAGGTGATGCTGCAATACATGGCGCGCTTCCAGAAGGAGAACCTGCAGGGCATCCGCAATGTCAACCCGGACGGCAGCCGGAACGGTAAGTTCATGGCCATGGCGCTGCACAAGGGCTTTGACGGCATGCTGAGCGACGCCCAGTACGAAAAGTACTACTGGAAGGACCTGCGCGAGTGCATCGAGACGGCGCAGGACTGCGGACTGATCGCCCAGCCCTTCTGCGAGGGGAAATACAACACCCGGCTCCACTTCCTGGCGGACATCCGCCCCGGCAACGTGTTCTACACCTTCGAGTCCGTGGACATGAAGGAGGCCAAGCGCCTTCTGGAGGGCAAGGCCTGCATCGGCGGCGGCTTCCCCTCGGAGCTGCTGTATTTCGGCACCCCGGAGCAGGTGAAGGACAAGGTCAAGGAGATGCTGGACGCCGCGGCCCCCGGCGGCGGCTATATCTTCGGCCTGTCCGCCGGACTGAACGCCGAGGCCAAGCGCGAGAACGTGGAGGTCATGTTCGACACCGTGCGCACCTACGGAAAATACCATTAAATACCTAATGCGCCGTGGAAAACGACACGGCGCATTTTCCGCATTTTTTCAGCCCGCAAGCGCCGAAATGCGCGCATACTGGAGTGCGGGGGCTGATCGAAATGCGGAAAAAACAATTCAGATTTCTTGCGCTGTGCCTCGCGGTGCTGGCGCTTTTGCCGACGGGGCGCGCGCAGGCGCAGGAGACGGTGGCGCTGCCCATCGTCATGTACCACCACATCTCCCGCCGCAGCGCCGCCTGGGGGCCTTACGTCGTCTCGCCGGAGGAGCTGGAGGGGGATTTGCAGTGGCTGCAGCGCCACGGCTATCAGACGGTGAGCGTGCAGAACCTGCTGGACTGGGTCCAGGGGCGCTTTTCCATGCCGGAAAAGCCCTGCATGATTACCTTTGACGACGGGGCGTGGAGTACCATGGCCTATGCCGAGCCGCTTTTGGAGCAATACGGCTTCTGCGGCGTGTCCGCCGTGATCGGCTCGGTGTGCGACAAGTTTTCCGCCAACGGCGAACATGACCCGGAGCTGAGCAGCCTCAGCTGGGAGGCGGCGGGCGAGCTGGCTTCGCGCGGGCGCATCGAGGTCATCTGCCATACCTGGGAGATGCACGCCCTCTCGCCGCGCCGCGGCTGCAGCCGACAGAAAGGGGAGAGCGAGACGGCCTATCGCAGCGCGCTGACGAAGGACTTGAGCCGCTTTCTCACGGAAAGCGCCGCGCACGGCCTTGCTTTGACGCCGGCCATCGCCTACCCCTACGGCGCATACTCCCGCGCCACGGTGCAGGCGGTGGAGGATTTCGGCTTTCTCGCCGCATTTACCTGTGACGAACAGGTGAACCATCTGAGCGGAGCGGCGGAGGAATTGCTGCGCCTGGGGCGCTTCAACCGGCCCCACGGGGACGCCGGGCGAAAAATATTTGAAAAATGGGAAGAAAACAGTTGACATTCCCCGGTCACTTCTGCTATATTAATTGGGCTGAAAACAAAGCAGGAACGGATGGCATCCGTCCTCACCCTGTCGCCATGCGGGCGCACAGCGGTCAATAAAGCCCGCGTCCCCCGGGGAGGGGAGCGGCCTTTTGTGTGCGGATGCCGGTATGTGCATTCGCATTTTTTTATGGAGGTGTTATCCCATAGCAGCCCAGGATCATCTGCTCAATGAAGACATCAAGGCCCCTGAGGTACGTCTGATCAGCGACACCGGCGAACAGCTGGGTCTTATGAGCGCGGAGGAAGCGCTGAAGATCGCCGTCGAGAAGGAAATGGACCTTGTGATGATCGCGCCCGGCAGCAAGCCGCCTGTCTGCAAGATTATGGACTACGGCAAGTACCGCTTCGAGCAGGCCAAGCGTGAAAAAGAGGCCAAGAAGAATCAGCGCGTGATCGAGATCAAGGAGATCCGCATGTCGCCCAGCATCGGCGATAACGACTTCAATACCAAGCTGCGGGCCGGCCAGAAATTCCTGGCGGAGGGCAACCGCCTGAAGGTCACCATCCGCTTCCGCGGCCGTGAAATGGCACATACCAACATCGGAGAACAGCTGCTGAAGGACTTCGCGGCGAAGTGCTCCGACCTTGCCAATCTGGATAAAAACCCCAAACTGGAAGGACGCAACATGTCCATGTTCCTGTCCCCCAAGGCGAAATAACTTTGTAGATAACCAAGGAAGGAGAAACCCATATCATGCCCAAACTGAAAACTCACACCGGCGCAAAGAAGAGATTCAATCTCACCAAGACCGGCAAGGTCAAGCGTGCCCACGCCTACAAGAGCCACATCCTGAACAAGAAAACCACCAAGCGCAAGAGAGGCCTCCGCCAGAACACCATCGCGGATGTGACCAATGTGTCCGCCATCAAGCGCATGATTCCGTATAAATGATAGGAGGTCTTTGAGAAATGGCTAGAGTCAAAGGCGCGATGATGACGCGCAAGCATAGAAAGAAAATCCTCGGTCTCGCCAAGGGCTACTGGGGTGCCAAGAGCAAGCATTACAAGATGGCCAACCAGGCCATGATGAAGTCCGGCCGCTATGCCTACATCGGCCGCAAGCAGAAGAAGAGAGACTTCCGCCGTCTGTGGATCACCCGTATCTCCGCCGGCTGCAAAATGAACGGCATGAACTATTCCAGCTTCATGCACGGTCTGAAGACCGCCGGCATCGAGATGAACCGCAAGATGCTCTCCGAGATGGCCATTCACGAGCCCGCCGCCTTTACCGCCCTGTGCGAGAAGGCCAAGGCCGCGAAGTAAGAGAAAATGGACAAGAGACGCCGCAGGTAACTACGGCGTCTCTTTTTTTCCGGCCCGATAGCCCTTATGGAAATACCAGCGGCGCTCATACCGCACCAGGGCGCCGAAGGAGTCCAGCAGCGCTGACAGCGCAGCGTCCTGTTCCGGCGAGAGCATCTGCTGCAAATGACGCAACGCCGCTGCGTAGTCCGGCTCGTCCCGCGGCTCCCCGGCGGCAAAGAACGCGCTTGCCTCATGTTTTGACAGTTTCATTCGCATCACCTGTAAGCAGTATAAGAGAAATACTCTTAAAAATCAATAAGAGATATACGCTTAAAGCATAATATCCCCGAGGTGATACTATGCTGGAGCATTTGCGGGGGCTGCGGGAAGACAGGGACCTCAGCCAGGCGGAGATGGCCGGGATGCTGAACATCCACCAGACCACGTATTCCAATTATGAGCTGGAAAAGGGCAACATTCCTCTGCCGACGCTCATTACACTGGCACGGTTTTTCGATACCAGCGTAGACTATCTGATCGGGCTGACGGATGAGCGGAAGCCCTATCCGCGGAAAAAGTGAAAAAACGGAAACATCCCTCCCAACGAAAAGCGCCGGGAGGGATGTCTGTTATACACAGTATTGTTTCTTATTGCTTCTCGACGATGGCCTTGGTGTCGCGGGCGATCATGAGTTCCTCGTTGGTGGCGATGACGAAGACCTTGACGGCGCTGTCGTCGGCGCTGATGAGGTGCTCGTCGCCGCGGACGTTGTTGCGCTCCGGGTCGAGCTTGACGCCCATGTACTCGAGGCCCTTGCAGATCTCGGCACGGTTGTGCGGGCCGTTCTCGCCGACGCCGGCGGTGAAGACGATGGCGTCCACGCCGCCCATGGCGGCTGCATAGGCGCCGATGTCCTTGCGGACCTCATAGTGGAACTTGTCCAGCGCAAGCTGTGCGCGCTGGTTGCCGTCCTTGGCGGCGGATTCCAGATCGCGGAAGTCGGAGGAGACGCCGGAGATGCCCAGAACGCCGGACTTCTTGTTCAGGACGTTCATGCACTCGTTGATGTCCATGCCGTAGGTGTTGCACAGGAACTGGATGACACCGGCGTCGATGTCGCCGCAGCGGGTGCCCATGGGAACGCCGCAGATGGGGGTCAGGCCCATGGTGGTATCCTGGCACTCACCGTTCTTGATGGCAGCCATGGAGGAACCGTTGCCCAGATGGCAGTTGACCATCTTGACTTCCTTGCCTACC
>SVKR01000132.1 GCA_015068365.1 Oscillospiraceae bacterium | reverse complement strand
GTCATTCCGAGCCAGTGCGCACTTTTCGCGAAGGCGAAAAGTCGTGGCGTGGGAATCCGTACTTCCTTTCATAGGAAAAACGGATTGCCACGGCCCCTTGCGGGGCCTCGCAATGACACATTGCGTATTTTGCAACGCGCGCCGGTCTGCGGTAATCGGTTAATTCTCCTACATTGGGGTTACGACAACGGGAAGGAAGAGCGTGTGAGAGGAACCCAGGAAGGGTTCCTTTCACGTTCAATTCCCCACGCAAACTGCGGGGAACCCCCGCCGCGCACGGCGGAAGTCTGCATGGGGGGGTGTGAGGGGGGCCGGGAGGCCCCCTGCACGTTCAATCCTACCAGACAAAGCGCGGCAGGGGAATCCCTGCCGCGCCGGTCTGGTACGGGTAGTGGGACTTGAACCCACACGCTTGCGCACAGGAACCTAAATCCTGCATGTCTGCCAATTCCATCATACCCGCATGGCTGCGCCTATCTTACCACCGCCGCCGCGCCGCTGTCAATGCCGCTCCCCGCTTGCTGCCTGAAACGGTTATAACCAGCTTGCATGACAGAATCCGCTCTGCGCATTGCAATCCGGCGCAGCGTCCGTTATAATAAACTCGCATAAGGAAATAAACATTTGTGATAATGCGCAAACAACAAAAAAGGGGGAAATTTCATTATGCTGACCGCAAAGGAAAACCTGCGCCAGTGCGTCAAGGGCGGCAAGCCCGACCGCGTCGTCAACCAGTTTGAATCCGTGGCCTTCCTGTTCCACCCGTTCCTGCTGGCCTCTCCCATGGCGGAGAAGGGCGGCCCGGAGGTCGTGAACCTCTGGGGCGTCACCAACGCCTTCCCGGACAACGTGCCCGCGGCCTTCCCGGTGCACACCCCGGACAAGATCGTGGTCAAGGACATCGAGCACTGGCACGACTATGTCCACGCCCCGAAGCTGGAGTTCCCGGACGAGTTGTGGAACATCAGCAAGGGCATGTTCGCCGCGGTGGACGGCGAGAAGAGCTATAAGGCCGCGTTCATCGCGCCCGGCATCTTCGAGCAGACCCACCACCTGTGCGAGATCCAGAACGCGCTGATGTACTACATGACCTACGAGGACGAGATGCACGACCTGGTCAAGTACATCACCGACTGGGAGCTGGAGCTGGCCGAGGGCATCTGCTCCAACCTGCACCCCGACGCCATCTTCCATCACGACGACTGGGGCAGCGAGAGCAACAGCTTCATGCGTCCCAGCATGTTTGAGGACTTCTTCCTCGACGCATACAAGCAGATCTACGGCTACTACCATGACCACGGCGTGGAGCTGGTGTTCCACCACTCCGACAGCTATTGCGCCAACCTGGTGGACGACATGATCGAGATGGGCATCGACGTGTGGCAGGGCTGCATGCACTCCAACAACGTGCCCGAGCTGGTGAAGAAGTACCAGGGCAGGATCACCTTCATGGGCGAGATCGACAACAAGCAGGTTGACTTCGACGGCTGGACCCAGGCCGACTGCGAAAAGGCCGCGCTGAACGCCATCAAGGGCGTGAACTCCCTCACCAGCTTCATCCCCTGCATCACCCAGGGGGGCCCGGGCTCTCTGTACAAGGGCACCTATGCCGGCCTGTGGGACGCCATCGACAAGTACAACCGCGACACCTTCGGCTTCACCCAGGAGCAGCTCGAAGCCGCCCGCATGCCGATGAGCATCCTGTTCTGAGCTTAACAGATTGATTCAAAACCTTATCAAAAACGCCGCCCATCCGGGCGGCGTTTTTTCATAGGTTATTCTGTTTCGCAAAAGCGGAGATAGTGGCGGTAGACCGCCTCGCCGTAGGGCGTGACGCCGGGGAGCGTGCCGTTGTAGCGGGTGAAGACCCGCTTCAGCTCCTCCGGCGTGAAGGAGGCGAAGTCGGTGCGCCCGGTCACCTCCTGCGCGGCGGCGAGTAGGTTCAGCGCCGTGCATTCCATGTTGAAGACCGGCTCGTCATGCAGCCGCGTCCACACAAGGCGCAGGTCGGCCGTGCTGGCCCCGTCCGGCCGCCTGTTCGGCAATCCGAGGGCGGCGTAGTCCGCCAATCCCCGGTCCACGGCGAAGTTGATGGCGTTGATGGCCACGCGGGCGAAGATCTGCCCGCAGCCGGTGGAGCTGTCGCATTTCCCCAAAGGCCCGCCGCCGGGGGCTGCCCCGCGGGCGAGGTTGAAGCGCACCAGCGCGTCCGCCAGCAGGTCCATGATGTCGATGTCCGTGAGCTCCCGGTACAAGATCGCCTGCAGACACGCCGCAGGCAGAGCATAGCGCTCCGCAATGTCCCGGATGGCCCCGTCATAGCGGGCGAGAAAGCGCCCGGCTGCACGGGCGGAACAGAGCTTCAGCATGTGCCGCACCTCCCGCCGCTTCAGGCCGCCGCCGCGAGATCGCCGCCGTAGGTTTCCGCGAGCGCGTCATACGCGTCCAGCGCCTGCTGCAGCCGGCCCTGGAAGTCCGCCAGCGTGTAAAGCCCGTCGGCGTTGGCCTGAAGTCCGGTAAAGGCGAGGGTGTATTTGAGCGGGGGCGCGTCCGGGGTGAGCACGGCCATGTCCCGCAGCATGTCCGCCCCGGCGTAGACCATCCGCGCGGCGAGGAAGCGCTCGGCGCCCCGGGACCAGACCTCCAGCGTCAGCTTGGACCCGATGGGAATGGCCTCCGGCGTGCCGGGCAGGTCACGGGGCGCGGCGTCCAGCGCCGCGAGGACGCTTGCGATGTTGGAGTCGTGCCCGCACAGGAAGGTGAATTTGCGCCCGGAGTCCAGATCCTTCTGCAGCTCATCCAGCAGCGGATGGGCCACGTTCACCGACACCAGCGGCGCGGTGAACAGAATGTCGACGTAGTAGTCCTTGACGGCGGTGATCTGCGCCCACTGCGCCGCCGTCAGCTCCCGGCCGAAGCCGGCGGCTTTCGCGTCCGGCGCCTCGTAGGACTGCAGCACCAGCGCGTCGCTGATCTGGCAGCCCAGCTTCAGCGAACCGCGCATGGCCGGCTCCTGACCCTGCTCCAGCACCACGTCAAAGTCCTCCGGCAGCAGCTCGGCGCAGTCCCCGGCGCGGAAGGCGGGGGAGGCGCGGTAATCCAGCACCTTCTCGATCAGCGCATAGCCGGTCTTCAGCTCGTCCATCATCGATGCGTCGGCGCGAAAGCGCGCGTCGATCTCGCGCTGCACCGCCGCGTCATAGTCCGGGCTGCAGAACGTCAGCACCGGGTTAAAGACCGGGTCCATGGTGTCATAGTCCGCGTGGGTCTCCACGCGCATCTCCGCCACCGGGAACATCCCGGCGGCAAAGTTCCGGGCCGTGGCCAGGGTGCGCTGCTTGGCGTTGGCGTAAAAGCGCACCTCGTCCGGGGCCGGGCGGGCGTTTTTCTCAAACAGGCCGTTTTCCTCGGCCCACTGGCGGAAATACTGGCCCATGGCGTTCTCCGCCACGCCGCCGCGCACCGTCAGCTCGCTGACGTCGGAGCTCCAGCGGGTCCATTCGTGGGTGGTGACTCTGCCCAGAAGCGAGTCGGGGCCGGACAGCGGCGAGCGGATGTTGTGGCGGCTCAAAACCACCACCTGCTCCAGCGTATAGCCCGCGTCGCGCAGCGCCGCCGCCGGGTCGGCAGGCGGGCGCGTGGCCGGCTGCTGCGCGCCGCAGCCGGCAGTACCCAGCAGCAGCGCGAGGGTGAGCGTGAGCAGAACGATTCGTTTGATGGGTGACATGGCATGGATCCTCTCTATTCGCGTATTTTCTCTACTCTATCACAGCGCGCCCGCTGCGCGCAAGCGGCAAAAGCGCTTGAGCCGGGGCGCGAAACGTGCTATGCTGGGAAAAAACACACACCGACCGGGACAAGGGGGAACGAGAAGCAAATGCAGGACCGCACACTGGAACGGGAAGAAAAAAAGGTCGAGTATCTGGAGCTGATCTACGACCTCATCTTTGTCTATCTGATCGGGCGCAACAATGCGCTTTTGCAGCACGTGGAGGGGGGCTTTCTCACCTGGGAGACCTTTCTGGCCTATGTGCTGTGCACGCTGGCGGTCATCCAGATCTGGAACTTTAGCACATTTTATGTAAACCTCTACGGGCGCAACGGCGTGCGCGACCACGTGTTCCTGTTCATCAATATGTATCTGCTCTACCACATGGCTGACGGCATCCGCGCCGGGTGGGAGGGCTCGCTGTACCGCTTCTGCGCCGCCTGGGCGCTGATTCTGCTGAATATCGCCGTGCAGCACCTCATCGAAGTGCGCAATCACGCCGCCGCACCCTGGGAGCAGTGGCAGCTGCGCTGGAAAGCGGGCATCATCCTCATCGAATCGGCGCTCGTGGGGGTGCACGTTTTCGTCTATTACCGGACGGGCGTCTCCATCGCCTACGTCCCCGTCCTGTTCGGCATCGCCGCCATGCTTTTGTCCGGGCGGCTCAACGCGCTGATGCCGGTGGACTTCGGCCATCTGACCGAGCGGGCCATGCTCTACGTGGTGTTCACCTTCGGCGAGATGATCATCGCCATCGCCGGCTATTTCAGCGGCGGGGTGAGCTTAAACGGCATCTACTTCTCGCTTATGGCCTTCGGCATCGTGGCGGGGCTGTTTCTCAGCTACGAGGTGCTGTATAACCGCATCATCGACCGGGAGAAGCTCACCAACGGCACGGGCTACATGCTGCTGCATGTGTTCCTCATTTTCGCGCTGAACAATCTGTCCGTGTCGCTGGAATTCATGCGGGAGGAGACCGTGGCGCTGCTGCCGAAGACGCTGTTTCTGACCGGCTCGTTTTTGCTGTATTTCCTGTTTCTGTTCCTGCTGGGGCGCTATGCCCGGCGGCGCTGCTGCTTCCACCGGCGCTTTGTGCTGCGCCTGGGCGCGCTGGGGGCGGCGTTCCTGGCGCTGATGCTGCTGCTGCGCGGGCAGATGATGGCCAACATCGCCGTGAGCGCCGTGTTCGTCTACGTCGTCTTCTGGATGCTGTACCGCAGGGGGCGGGCAAGCGGCTGATTCATCTGCCCTGTCTGCGGATGCGCCGGATCAGGGCGAAAAGCCCGCAGCCCAGCGCCGTGCCCAGCGTGTTGAGCAGCAGGTCGTCCACGTCCGTGCCGCGCGCGGCGAAGGGCAGCTGCGCCAGCTCGATGAAAAGCGACAGCCCCATCCCCGCGCAAAGCACCTTCCAGAAGCGGTCCAGCTTCGGGTACAGGGCGGGGAAGAGCGCCCCCGCCGGGAGGAACAGCGCCACGTTGCCCAGCAGGTTCAGCAGCATGTCCCGCCGCGTGGCGAAGCGCAGAATGTGCACGACGGGCACCAGGTTGAGCCGGACGGGGCGCAGCGCCGCCGGGTCAAAGACCAGGGGCGCGATGCGCCCGTTTTCCGAGAACAGCGGGAACATGACGAAGCGCCAGACCACCGCGAGGTAGAGATACATCGGCAGCAGCGCCAGCTCGCGGGCGCGGTCGATGCGCCCCTGCCGCTGCCACACGGCAGCGCGCAGCAGCAGCCACAAAAGCGTATAGAGCAGCAGAAACGCCGGATAGCGAAGCTCGATTCTCGGCATTCGGGTCCATCCTTATACTTATGAAATGAGCGGGGCGCGGCGCCCCCAGGCCCAGCATACCCCGCAGCGCAGGGCGCATCGCGTCGAACGAAAGGGCGTTGCGCGCAAGTCTGCAGGGTGGTATGATAGGAAGAGAAAAAAACGGGAGGGAGCAAGCTTTGCCCGATCACGCAAAACGCATCGCCTGCCTGGGCGATTCCAACACCTTCGGCTACGCCCCGGGGACGCCCCCGGGCGGGCGCTACCCGGCGTCCGTGCGCTGGACCGGCCGCCTGGCCGAGGCCGCCGGGCAGGTCTTCAACCGGGGGCAGAACGGGGCGCTGATCCCCCGCACGGGGGAGTATGGCGCCTTCGCCGCGCTGGTACAAAGCCTTCTTCCGCTGGACGCGCTGTGCGTCATGTACGGCACCAACGACATTTTGCACTTCGGCACGGCGGCGGCCGCGGGGGAGCGCATGGAGGCGTTCCTGCGCGCGCTGCGCCCGGCCACAGGCGGGGCGAAACTGCTGCTCATCGCGCCGGTGCCGCTCATCTGCGGCGACTGGGTGCGCGACGCCGCCGTCATTGCGGAGTCGAAGGCCCTGGCGGAGGCTTACCGCCGCGCCGCCGATGCGCAGCGTGTTGCCTTTGCCGACGCGGCGGCGTGGGGCGTGGGCCTGGAGTTTGACGGCGTGCATTTCACCGCGGCGGGCCACGCGGCCTTCTTCGCCGGGGTGAACGCTGCGCTCAGCACTCTTTGACCTGCTTGCCCGTCATGTGCTCCACGGTCATCGCCAGCAGCAGCGTGCCGGGGCCGGAGCGGGCGATCTCGCTGTCGATGTAGGCCTCGTCGTCGGTGAATTTGCGGCTGAGGGCGCGGGAGATGGCATAGACGGTCTCCCGGTCCTCGATGACCTCGATGCGCCCGAAGACGATGACGCTGCGCACGTTGAAGGCCCACTCGTTTGCTTCGCGCCAGCCCGCGTCATAGACGCAGAAGGAGGCCTTGTCGCAGCGGCGCACCGCGTCCAGGCGGTGGCCCTGCTTCCCGCCGTGGAAGTAGAGCTTCCCGTCTTCCTCACAGTAATAATGGTTCAGCGGCGTGCCGTAGGGATAGCCCTCATCGCCCAGCACGGACAGTACGCCGCGCGTTTCGCGCTTCAGCAGCGCGATGCACTCCGAGCGCGTCATAGCGCGCTTTTTTCGCTGCATTTCCCGGAACATTCGCATTGCCTCCCGTCGAATATTTATTACCGCTATTTTACGCCGGACGGCCCGGCGTTGCAATCCGAACATCACGACCCGGACAAAAACCACATCAGGAGGAGCTATGCTGGAACTGCTGCTGTTTCAATACAAGGACACCTTCGGGACGGACTTTCCGCTGGCGGAGTTTGCCGGCCGGCCGGAGTATGAGGTCATCAACATCCTCTACGACTGCGTGCTGCGCAACGCGCCCTACGACCCTGCCCACAAGGCGGAGATGCGGATCCTGGACGCCCCGGGCATGGACAAACTTTAAGAGCCGGAGGGAACAAGGATATGAAACGAACTCTGCTTTGCCTGCTCGCCGCGGCGCTGCTGCTGACGGCGCTGGCAGGCTGCGGCGCTCCGGGCGGGGAGGCGCCAAAGCGCACGTTCCCGGCGGACGCCGCCGTCAGCTATCTCGGCCCGGCGGGGACCTATACGGAGAGCGCGGCGCGCCGCTTTTTCGGCGACGGGGCGCTCTACCAGCCCCGGGCCACGGTGCCCGACGCCATTGCCGACCTGGCCTCCGGCGCGGCGGATTACGCCGTCATCCCCCAGGAGAACACCCTGGGCGGCGCGGTGGTGGCCTATGTGGACGCGCTCATCGCCGCGCGCTCCGTCAGCGTGGCGGGGGAGATCATATTGCCCATCAGCCAGACGCTGATGGCCCTGCCCGGCGCCACGGTGGAGGGCATCCGCACGGTCTACTCCCACACCCAGGGCCTGGTGCAAAGCGCCGCGTGGCGCGCGCAGCACATGCCCCTGGCCGCGGCGGAGGAGGCGGCCAGCACCGCCGCCGCCGCGCAGAAGGTGGCCGAGTCCGGCGACCTGACCCTGGCCGCCGTGGCCGCGCCCGGCGCCGCCGCGCTCTACGGGCTGGAGGTGCTGGCGGAGGACGTGCAGATCACGGACACGAACAAGACGCGCTTCTACGTCCTAACGACCGAGGCCCCGGCGCGCTCCGGCGGCGAGCACGCCGTGTTCCTCGCCGGGTGCGAGGCAGGCCGGCTCGACGACATCATCGTGGCGCTGCACCGCGCGGGCTTTGAGCTTGCCGCGCTGCACGACCGCCCGGCCGGGACGGCCCTCGGCGATTACAACTATGTCATCGAGGTGTGTGTGCCCGGCGGCATCGCGGAAAAGCAGCTGCGCGCCGTGGAGCAGGAGGAGGCGCTGCGCTTCCTCGGCTGCTTCGACGTGCTGGAATGAGCGGAAGACCCGGATTGACTGGAACGATTCGCTTTCCGAAAGGAGCGAGATGGAGATGCACTGCAAAAAACTGTTCGCGGCGCTTCTGGCGCTGTGCCTGATGATGCGCCTGCTGCCTGCCGGCGCGGCGGCGGCGGAGGGCGCCGGCTTTGCCGACGTGGATGCCGCGGCGCCCTACGCCGCGGCGGTGGACTGGGCCGCGGCGCAGCGCGTCACGCTGGGCGTGGACGCGGCGCATTTCGCCCCGGATGCGCCCTGCACCCGTGCCCAGGCGGTGACCTTCCTGTGGCGCGCCGCCGGCTGCCCGGCGGCGCCGGACGCGCCGGACGATGCTGACGCGGACGCTGAGGCGTACTACGCCCCGGCGCTGCGCTGGGCCGCGGCGCTCCAGCTGCTCCCCGGCGCGGATGATGCGCGCTTCGCCCCGGAGGAGGGCTTGACGACGGGGCTCCTTCGCGCGATGCTCGCCGCCCTTTGCGGGGAGCATTGCACAGCGGACGCCGACGGCGCTGTCTGCACCCGCGCCGCCGCGGTGGAGCTTCTGTACGATGCGCGCGGCGCGCTCGCGGCGCTGCCCGCCCCCATCGAAACGACGGTGGCGGAGATCATGAAATACGGCAACCTGGAGCTGGACATCTCCGTGGCGGAGCTGCTCGGCCGCGGCTACGCCTACGGCGATGTGCTGCGCGTCACCGTCGCCGGGCAGACGCTGGAGATGCCGCTGGGCAGCGAATATTCGGACGTGGACAGCGGCGCGATGCTCTGCCGCGCTTACCATGACGAGACGAAGGACCACGTCTCCCTCGCCATCAACATGGGCGACTTCGCCACGGCGCTGGACCTCGCCGAAAAGACGCTGACCGAGGAATACCCCGGCTTCCGCTGGGACTGGAAGGTGCCCGCGCCGCTGACCGTCACCATCGCCATGGCGCAGCGCGGCGGCTATGCCGGGCAGTACCTGGTGCGGCACCTGACGCACAGCAACGATCGCGCCGATTACCCGGCGCTGACGGATGCGGAGTTCGCCAACTTCCGCGCCGTCGCCGTCACGGGCATCGCGCCGGGCATGCTCTGCCGCTCCTCCTCGCCGGTGGACCCGGCGCTGGGCCGCAGCGCCTTTGCCGACCGGGCGCTGGACGCCGCCGGGGTCCGGACCATTCTGAACCTGGCGGACAACGACAGCTCTCTCCATCTTTTCGAGGGCTATGACGCCAGCGCCTACAGCCGCCGGGACGTGATCGCCCGCACGTTCGGCATGGACCCGGCGGAGGACTCGTTCAAAGCCGCGCTGGCCGAGGAGCTGGAGTTCATGGCCGCCCACCCCGGGCCCTACCTCATCCACTGCAAGGAGGGGAAGGACCGCACCGGCTTCGTCTGCGCGCTGCTGGAGTGCCTGATGGGCGCGAGCGCGGACGAGGTCATCGGCGACTATATGCTGACTTACCGCAATTTCTACGGCGTTCAGCCGGGCAGCGCGGCCTATGACGCCATCGTGCGCGGCGGCATCACCGCCATGCTCAGCGCTCACCCGGAGACGGACGATCTTTATTCAGCCGACCTCGCGGGCTGGGCGGAGGACTATCTGCGCTCCGCCGGGGTGCCGGACGAGACCGTCGCGGCGCTGAAACTGCGGCTTTCCGGCGCCTGAGCGCGGCGGGGGCGGAACCATGGAAGAATGCTTGCGTCCGCGCAGGAAACCATGATATAATCCATTACGAATACGAACCATTCACCCACAGACCGTCCGCAAGAGGACAGGAGGAACGAGATATGCAATACCGCACCATGGGAAAGCTGGGGATCCGCTCATCCGTATTCGGCCTGGGCTGCATGCGCTTCAACGGCGCGCCCTCCGGCGACAGCATCATCGACGAGGAGAAGGCCGTCTCCCTCATCCGCCAGGCCATCGACGGCGGCGTGACCTATCTGGACACCGCCTACATCTATCTGGACAAGACCTCCGAGACCGTGCTGGGCAAGGCGCTGCAGGACGGCTACCGCGACAAGGTGACCATCGCCACGAAGGTGCCGTCGGAGGCCGTGCACAACCGCGCGGAGATGGAGGCGCTTCTGGACGAGGAGCTGCGCAAGCTGCAAACAGACCACATCGACTTTTATCTGATGCACGGCATCCAGAAGGAAAAGTGGGAGTATTTCAAGTCCATCGGCGCGCGGGAGTTTTTTGAGGACATGATCCGCGCCGGGAAGATCCGCTATAAGTGCTTCTCCTTCCACGGCCCCTACGAGGAGTTTGAATACATCCTCAATGACTGGGACTGGGACATGGTGCAGATCCAGTATAACTTCATGGACGTGGAGAAGCAGGCCGGGACGCGCGGCTTGCAGCTTGCGCACAGCAAGGGCATCCCCGTGGTCATCATGGAAGGGCTGCTGGGCGGCGCGCTGGCCAAGGCGCCGGACAACGTCCAGGCGCTCTATGACGCCTTCCCGGTGCAGCGCTCGCCCGTGGAGTGGGCGTTCCGGTGGCTGTGCGACCATCCGGAGGTGTCCGTGGTGCTCTCCGGCTGCAACGAGCCGGAGCAGATCGCCGACAACCTGCGCATTTTCGATGGCGCTTTGCCCAACGTCATGACGCCGGAGGAGCAGGCGCTCATTGAGCGCGTGCGCGCGGCTTACGTCAGCCGCACCCGCATCGGCTGCACCGGCTGCCGCTACTGCATGCCCTGCCCGAACGGCGTGGGCATCCCGGACATTTTCGCCGTGTGGAACAGCGTGTCCCTCTACGGCATCGACCCCAACACGGACTGGGGCTTCCGCATGACGAAGGAAAACGGCCACGGCGCCGACCGGTGCGTCGCCTGCGGCGCGTGCGAGAACGCCTGCCCGCAGCACCTGCCCATCATCGAGCAGCTCAAGTGCGCCTGGGCGGAGCTTACCTGAACGGGGGAGGCGTTAGGATATGCCGGACGCCAGGCACCGCCAGATGGCGCTGATGCTCGCCCCGGCGCGCGAGCGCCTGCACGGGCGGGACATCGCAGAGCTCTGCGCCCGCGCCGCCGTCACGCTGGATGAAACGGGGCAGGCGCTGCTGCTGCCCTCCATGGGGGAGACGGTGCGCGTCGCGCTGCCGGATTTCGTCATCACGCAGGAGCTGGACATGTGGCGGCACCTGACGCTGCTGCAATACCTCGACACGGCGGACGGAACGCCGCTGACCGGGCGGGAGATCGCCCTCGGCGAGATGCCGGGCGGGCTTTCCCGCGGCCTTGGCTTTGACAAGGACATCTCCCTCATGTTCTCGCGCGACCTGCGCGACGCCGCGCCCGAAGCCGTGGCGGCGGCCTGCCGCAGCCTGGGGGGCACACTTTTGCCCGGCAAGGCGGACGTCACCGCCGTGATCCCTTACGCGCCGCGCTTTCCCGTCACCGTGCGCTTCTGGAGCGGGGACGAGGAGTTCCCCGGTTCCGGAAAGGCGCTGGTGGACGCCGCGGCGCAGCACTATCTGACGCTGGAGGCTGCGGGCGGCGCCTGCGCCAGCGTCGTACAGGCCGTCATCGCGCGCGTTCACGCCGCGCGGGAGGGCAGATAGCATCCGCATCAGACTACCTCGTGGGCGAGGCCGTCGCCGCCTTCGGGACGATCCGGTAAAACGGATAAAAAAAGTGGCCGTGCCGCGTTGTTCGCGGCACGGCCATCAGCTTGGATTCACTTGACGGACTTTCTCACCTTTGCCGGGACACCGGCGGCCACGGCGTTCGCCGGGACGTCCTTCGTCACCACCGCCCCGGCGGCGATGATGGCTTTCTGAGGAGTTTGGATTTGCGTTTTTTCGATGTTGCCGGGACGGACGGAAAATGCTATACTGCTTTTCAGAGACAGGGAAAGGAGGCAGGCGCATTTGGACATCAAGCAGGCGCAGGAGCTTTTGCGCAGGGGCGTGGAGCCCAGCCCGGACTACCCGGACCTGCCCAACGACTATACCGCGGCGGAGCTGATCGCCTTTGACCCCATGGCCGAGCTGGAATACCGCATGGTAAAGGACCGGCACCCGGGCATGACGCGCTCAAAGCTCGTGCAGAACTGGCGCGCATTCCGCATCGGGCGGATCGGGGCGCCGGAGGAGGGCGGAGCCGGCGGTCCCGGCGCCGTGCTTCGCAATCTCGCCGGGCTGCTGAAAAAACGCAGAGACTGAAAAAGTGCATCCCATCGGCACGGGCGGCTTTCTGATCCGGAAGGCCGCCCGTGCGGTTTTGCGGGGGGGCTTACGGGCGGCGCGGCTTTTTCGCTTCGGGCAGCTCGGACGCGATGGCATCCACGATCCGGCACAGCGCTTCGCGCCGGTCCACGTCCGCCAGGAGCATCTCCTTCGCCCCGTCGTAGGGCCGCTCCATCTGCATGGGCGCGCCGTGGGCGCGCGCCAGGCGCGCCGCCGCCGGCGTGGGCTTCAGCAGCAGGCGGTCGTCGTACACGCCGCCCACCACCTTGCCCCGGCAGTAGAGGACATATTCGCCCATCATCGGCCGGGCGGAGACCTCCTCCAGACCGGAGAGCTGCTCCAGCACAAAGTCCAGATATGCCTTGCTCGATGCCATGCTCCTTCACGCCCTTTCGCCGACAGTTTAGCAGTTCCGCGGGAAAGAATCAAGGGCAAACGCACAAGAAAATGCCCTTGCAGGCGTTGACGCGGACTATATCTTGTGCTAAAGTGAGATCAGAGAAAATGGTGCCAAACGGCGACCTGGAATGGATGATCGAATGAAAAAACGTATTTTTTGCCTGATCCTCACCTGCCTGATGCTCCTGTCCGCGCTCCCGGCCCTCGCGCCGTCGGCGCGCGCGGCGTCCTACATGAGCAACAAGACGGAGATCCCCGTGGACCTGGAGGTCTCCGGGGCGGAGGCGCTGTGCCAGACGGCGGACGGCTATGTCTGGATCGCGCAGTACTCCGGCCTGACCCGCTATGACGCCAGCGGCTTCCAGTCCTACAAGGACTTCGAGTACGACGGGCAGACCTATCCCATCATCAACGCCCGCTCCCTGGCTGCGGAGGACAATACCCTTTACATCGCCACGTCGGAGCATGTCTTCGTCTATGCGGACAACCGCTTTTCGCCGCTGGTCATGGACCCCGGCGTCGTCGTGGACATCCTCCTGGATGCGCGCGCGGACCTGCTTTACATCTCCACGCAGGACCGGGGCGGCCAGATCTATGACATCGCCGCCGGGACGAAGCGCACCATCCCCGGCACGGAGGGGAAGTCCGTCCGCGACATCGCCCTGGGCGAGGGGAGCGGGGAATATTTCTACCAGACCGAGGAGGGCGTTTTTGACAGCGCCGGGAAGGAGATCCTGCGCAACCCCCGCATCCTGGAGATCTATTCCCACGGCGCGGTGCTGTACATGGCGGAGGACAGCGGCGTCATCTACCGCTACGATATGGCCCGCGGCGCCATGCTCAGCGAGCTTATCATCCCCGACCAGGTCAACCAGATGCTCTACTCCGACGACAACCAGATCCTGTTCGCCGCCTGCGAGAAAAACGGCATCTACTGCGTGGACCTCAGCGGCGATCAGCCGGTCATCACCCTGGCGGGCGATCTGGAGAACAAGAGCCAGCTCGTCGATCTGATGATCGACTATGAGGGCAATCTGTGGGTGGCCTCGCACTACATCGGCGCCTCCGGCGTGTCCATCATCACGCGCAACGCCCTGTCCGAGCTGCTGTATGACGACCCGGTCTGGCAGGCGCTGAACGCGCCCCCGGCCTTTGACCGCAACGTCTACGCCCTGGAGAAGTACGGCGACATCCTCTACATCGCCGCCGCCACGCGCATCTACCGCTATGACCTGGTGCAAAACGCCATTTTACCGGACAACGTCATCATGCAGACCATCGACGACTATGCCGCCGCCAAAACGGCGGAGGGCCGGGCGCAGGGCGACAACAACTACACCTTCGCCTACGCGCCGAAGGACGTGGAGATCTTCCGCGACAAGATCTATTTCGCCGTCTCCGGCATCGGCCTCGTGGAGTATGACCCGCAAAGCGAGTCCGTCAGGCTGTACGACCTGGATTACATCACCGGCCACATCGCAAAGACCGTGGGCGACCCGGACCTTTCGCTGACGAACTCCGTCCGCTGCATGCGCAGCTTTGACGATTACCTGGCGCTGGGCTACGCCCGGGGCGTCATGCGCTTTGACGGCACGGACTTTTCCGTCATGCACGTCGGCTCAAACGTGCTGTACATCAACAAGACGCAGGACGGCAAACTGCTCTTCGACCGGTCCCAGGGGCTTTTCGTCGTCGACGACGGCTTCTCCTCCGCCGAGGAGATCCCCACGGAAAAGGGCATCACCGGCAACCGGCTGAAGTTCCTCGTGGACGGGGATACGCTTTACTACACGCTCAACAGCCGCCTGTTCCGGCTGAACACCGCCGACCCCGCCGCCGGCTCGGAGGAGATCACCATCCCCTACATCAAGGGCTCCATCGTCGAGCTGGCCAAGATCCGCTGCGGCGAGGGCGGCGCGGAGGAGAAATATGTCATCGGCAGCCAGAGCCAGCTTTACATCGCCGACTCCCTGGACGGCGAGCGATTGGACGACTACGTCTCCTATGACGCCACCAACGGCCTGCAGCCCATCATCGCCAACACCTCCGGCTACTATGACGAGGCGGAGCAGAAATACTATCTCCAGTCCACCAACGGCATCTTTGTCTATGACTTCAACACCACCCGCGATGTGCCGCCCCCGGTGAAGATCGCCCTGTCCTCCGTGGACCTGGACGGCACGCATTGCCACGGCGAGACCATCCACCTCACGAAGGACGTGTACCGTGTCGCGTTCAACCTCTCCATCCTGGGCTTCCGGCCGAACAACGGCTATACGATCTACTCCAAGCTCGACGGCATCGACGACGCCTTCGTCGACAACCCGGACGAGAACCGCAGCATATCCTACACGAACCTCTCCGGCGGCAGCTATGACTTCCACGTCTACGTGACGGACGAGTACGGCCAGGAATCCAACCACATCCGCATCCACCTGGAGAAGGACAAAAAGGTGTACGAGCAGTGGTGGTTCTGGGTGCTGATCGCGCTCGTCGCAGCGGCGGCGGTCTTTCTCGCCACGTCGCTGTTCGTCCGCTACAAGACCCGCCAGTCGCTGAAGCGGCAGCTGGAGTACAAGAACATCACGCTTGAGGCCATCCAGGCCATCGCCCGCACCATCGACGCGAAGGACGAGTACACCAACGGCCACTCCATCCGCGTCGGCGCCTACTCGAAGATCATCGCGGAGAACCTGGGCATGAGCAGCGACGAGGTGGACAACATCTACTACATCGCCCTGCTGCACGACATCGGCAAGATCGCGATCCCGGACAGCATCCTGAACAAGCCCGGGCGCCTCACCGACGAGGAGTTTGCCGTGATGAAGAGCCACACCACCCGCGGCGCCGCAATTTTGAAGGGCATCTCCACCATCCCGCATATCATCGAGGGGGCGAAGTCCCACCACGAGAAGTATGACGGCTCCGGCTATCCCGAGGGGCTGAGCGGGGAGAACATCCCCTTCGTCGCGCGCATCATCTGCTGCGCCGACTGCTTTGACGCCATGGCGTCGAAGCGCGTGTACAAAGCGCCCTTCACGCTCGATGTCATCACCAGCGAGTTTCAGCGCTGCGCCGGGACGCAGTTCGACCCCAAGATCGCCAGGGTCGTCATCGACCTCATCGCCGCCGGAAAGCTGCTGCCCTACGCCGCGGAGAACACCGTCCTCGGCAGCGACGGCAAGACCCACCGGATCGTCCGCGGCGAGGGCGCGGCGAGCGAGCAGAAGGACTGAGCCCATCACACCCACACAGGCGTACAAAAAAGTGCCGCCGGCATACGCAAATGCGTATGCCGGCGGCGTTGTTGCGTCCCGATATTCAGCCCAGCGTGTCCATCCAGGCCAGGATGCGCTTCAGCGCTGCCTTGCTCTCCGGCAGGTCGGGGTGCAGGGAGGGGAAGGCGTGGACAAGGTTTTTCCCCTCGGGGAAATATACCAGCTCGCAAGGCCGCCCCTGGGCGCGCAGCGCGTCCGCGTAGCGCAGGGTGTAGGCCTTCAGAAAATCCGCCCCGCTGCTGGTCAGCAGCATCGGCGGCAGCGCGGCGGTCACCGCGGCGTGCTCCGGGTCCATCAGCGCCATCACTGCCCGGTTTCCCCGCCGCCGGCCGTAGAGGTCCCTGCGGTAGACCAGACCCAGCGGGTCCGGGCGCGCCGTGTAGTACATGCCGCTGATGCCCACCAGCCCCCGCAGCGCATACTCCGGCTGCGCGCAGCCGAAGAGGCGGCGGAGGGACGCGTTTCTCATGGCCGCCGCGGCGTACAGGCTCAGCCAGGCCCCGGCGCTCTCCCCGAAGAGGAACACGCGCTGCGCATCGCCGCCGAAGCGGTCCAGATTCTGCCCGAGATAGGCCAGCGCGGCGGAAACGTCCGCGATCTCCCGGAAGCCGTCGGCTGCGTCCAGCAGCCGGTAGTCCGGCGCGAAAACCAGAAAGCCCCGGCGGGCCAGAACCTCGCAAAAGGCGCGGTTGGCGCTCCGGCTGCCGGTGAAAAGCCCGCCCCCGTGCACCATGACGGCGACGGGCATCGGCGCGCCGTCCCGCTCTTTCTGCCGGTAGAGGTCGGCATACAGCGTATGTCCGTCCCCGGCGGGAAAGCCCAGCGCGGCGATGTCCAGGTCCTCCGGCGGGGCCGGGGCCTGCCTCTCCGGGCGCTGCGCCCCGGCAAAGTCCCGCTCCGCGCGGTTTTTCATTGATCTGAGTATGAGATTCATCTGCCATCCTCCCCGCGGCATGATAGGTCGGAGCGGACCGCTCCGATCGCGCTTTCAGTTTACACCGTCCGCCGCCCTTCGTAAAGTGCAATCCGCCGGGCGGAACACATTTTTGTGCGCCGGGGAGCAAAAATCATTGGATTGTGCAAAGAACTGTGCTATAGTAAAAATAGTATTTCACCGTAAAGCGATGGTGGTATGTATGGAAACAAATGGAAATCTGATCCGGAAAACCTTTGTCGGCATGATGCTCATCAATTCCATCAGCATGCTGTTCGGCATCCTCTGCTCGATGATCGACACGATCATCACGGGGCGCTTTCTGGGGACGGACGCCGTCGCGGCCGCCGGACTGTGCCAGCCGGTCATCCTCGGGCTGAACGCGCTGGCCATGCTGTTCGGCCCCGGCCTGGGCGTGGTCTGCTCCGGCTTCATCGGAAAGGCGATGAAGGACCGGGTGAACCAGGTGTTCAGCGTGACGATGGCGGCGGTGGTGGTCCTGTTCGCCGTCGTGTCGGTGCTGCTGTATGCCGCCGCGCCCGCCATTGCCAATGCGCTGGGCGGCGGGGCCGGCGGCGCCATCGTGAGCATGACGGCGGATTACCTGCGCGGCTACGCCCTCGGCGTGCTGCCCACGCAGCTGAGCATGACCATGGCCGGGCTCATGATGCTGGACAACGACAAGCTGACCGCCATGGTGCAGATGCTCACGGTGCTGCTGTGCGACGTCGCCTTTGACCTGCTCAATGTTCTGGTGTTCCACGGCGGGATGCGGGGCATGGCCCTCGCCACCTCGCTCAGCCAGGTCGTGGGCCTGCTGGTCATCCTGACGCACTTCCTGCGGAAAAACCGGATCCTGCACTTCACCCTGCGCAATCTGAAACTGCACGACCTGCGCGAGGTCATGCACAACGGCATCCCGAACCTGCTGACCCTGGGCGGGCAAATGGTCCGCTCGCTCAGCTTCAACTTCATCCTTCTGACGATGATCGGCAGCGGCGCCGTCGCCGCGCTGACCGTCGGCAACACGGCGTTTTCCTTCGTCGCGTCGATTTTGATGGGCGCGGGCATCTCCACCTCCACGCTCAGCAGCCTGCTCTACGGCGAGGAGGACCGCGACGGGCTGGTCAACGTGCTGCGCGCCTCGCTGCGCTCCGCCGTCAGCGCGTTCGCGGTGTTCACGGTGCTGCTGGTGGTGTTTGCCGAGCCCGTTGCCAGGCTCTTTCTGGAGTCCGGCTCCGGCGAGGAGCTGCGCCAGTCGGCCCGCTTCATCCGCTTCATCACCATCCAGACCCTGCTGGCCACGCCCAGCTATTCCCTCACCGGCGCCTATCTGGGCGTGAAGAAGCTGCGGATGAACTGCATCATCGCCGTTTTGCGCGACTGCGTCATCCCCGTCGTGTGCGCCTGGCTGATGGCGCGCATGTTCGGCCTCGGCGGATTTGAGATGTCCATGATCGTGTCGATGGTGCTGCTGCTGGCGTTCTGCGTCGCGGTGCCCTGGGTGAAAAACCGGCGCTTCCCCGGTTCCCTCGGGGATATGCTGATGCTGCCGGACAGCTTCGGCCCGGCCGCGGGCGAGGTGTACGCCGCGTCCATCTCCACGATGGAGGATGTGATGGCCGCTTCGCAGGAGATCCAGCGCTTCTGCCGCGCGCAGGGCGCCGCGCCCAAGCTCAGCAGCCTGGCCTCCCTGTTCGTGGAGGAGATCGCCAAGAACACGGTCACCCACGGCTTCGGGACCGGCCGCCGCGGCAGCATCGACCTGCGCCTGATTTTGCGCGAGGACAAAAAGGTCATCCGCTTCCGGGACAACGCCCGGCCCTTCAACCCGGTCGAGTGGCTGGAGAAGAACCACCCGGACGATCCCACAAGCTGCATCGGCATCCGGATGATCGTTGCCATGGCACAAGACGTAAACTATGTTTCCGCCGTTGGCTGGAACAATCTGATGATTACACTGTAAAAGGAGACTGGTACCATGATGAATTGCAACATCGGCGGAAGCCTGAAACGGGAACTGGTGCGCATCGTGCTGGAGCGCTTTCAGGGCGCCAGCATGACGCAGAACATGGATTCTATCGACGAAGCGGAGGAGACCGGGCTGCTGTTTGAAGTGGAGGAGCTGCTGAACAACCCCTACATGAACCGCAGCGAGGTGCCGCTGGCAATGGACATCTTCAAGCCGAAGGTGCCGGAGGGCCAGGAGCTGCCGGTGATCGTCATCATCCACGGCGGCGGCCTTGTCACCGGCGACCGCAAGATCTCCCGGCGCTTCGGCCGGGCGCTGGCGGGCCGGGGCTACCTCGTCTTCTCCATCGAATACCGCCTGGCGCCCCGGGCCAACAGCGCCGAGCAGCTGGACGACATCTGCGCCGGAATGGACTTGGTGGGGCGCAGGATCGTGGACTTTGACGTGGACTTTTCCCGCATGTACTTAACGGCGGAGAGCGCCGGGGCCTTCCTGGCCGTCTATGTGGCGGCGATGAAGCGCTCGGAGAAGCTGCAGAAGGCCATCGGCTACGAGCCGACCCACATGGTGTTCCGCGCCGTCGGGCTGATCTCCGGCATGTTCTACACCAACAAGCCCGACCCCATCGGCTGGCTGATGGCCGAGCAGTTTTACGGCGACAAGCGCACCGACCCGGAGTTTTTGCAGTACATGGACCCGGAAAACCCCGAGATCCTCAACAATCTCCCGCCGGCCTTCCTCATCACGAGCCGGGGCGATTTTCTGAACAACTACACGATCATGTTCCACAACGCGCTGAAAAAAGCGGGCAAAACCAGCCACATGGTCTATTACGGCGAGCAGGAGCTGACCCACGCCTTCCCGGTCATGCACCCCTTCCTGCCGCAGAGCATCGACGCCATCGACCGCATGACGGACTGGTTTGAGCAGCAGGCGGAGCTGGAACGCAGCAGGGGAAAGGAGAGAGGATAACGCCATGGCGATCGCAAAGACAAAACTGCAAAAACGCCTCGAGGGCGGAGAGATCATCGAGCAGAAGTGCTGGAAATTCATCAAGGAGCTGAATTCCGCCGGCGACGAGCGGCTGGACGCCGTCGCGCTGATCGACAGCAGGCGAAGCTATACCTACCGGCAGATGTTCCGTAAGTGGGAGCGCTATGCCGAGGTGTTCACCGCGCTGAACATGACCGGCGCGAAGCATGCGCGCGTCGGCCTGCTGTCCGAAATATCCGCCAACGCCATTTTCGCGTTCTACGCGCTGAACATGACCGGGGCTTCGGTGTCCATGCTCCCCCAGGCCGACCTCAGCGCGAAGGAGCACTGCGCCAACATGATAAAAACGGAGCGGCTGACGGACCTGGTGCTGTGCGACACGAAGCTGAACCCGGAGATCCTCTCCTGGCTGGCGCGCAGCCGGGAGGAGCTGGGGCTCGGCAGCATCGTGGTGATGCACGTCCCCGTGGAGGGACAGTTTGTGGCGCCGGAGCTTGGCATGTTCTATCGCCCGCTCGCGCAGCAGCTCCGGCAGATCAAGGGCGTGCTGTTCATGGACCAGCTTCTGACGCAGTATGAGGCAACGCCCATCTCCTACGCGCGCGGCCTTGCCGACGACGCCGCGATCATCCACACCTCCGGCACCACCAGCGGCATCCACAAGCCGGTGCCGCTGTCGGACCGGGGGCTGAACGAGGCCGCCGCCCGCCTGCGGCGCGATCCGCGCTTTGCCGAATTCGAGGGCAACGCCGTCACCGCGCTGCTGACCGACCTGAGCAGCTCCTACATGCTGGCCGACGTGACGCATCTTCCGTTTGCTTTCGGCGGGACCGTGATCGCGCTTCCGATGGGCTTTCTCAATTCCAGGTTTTTCGACGCGCTGGTTCACTACAAGGCAAACCTCCTGTTCACGACGCCCGCGCTGCTTGATAACCTCGGGAAAACTCCGATCCGGCTCGATCTTTCCAGCTTCTCCTTCATTTTCGTCGGCGGATCTCCCGTCTCCGTGGACGCAAAGCGCCGCATCAACGAGACGATCCGCCGCAATGGCGGGCACGCGGGCATCACCATCGGCTACGGACTGTCTGAGCTCGGCGGCGCCTGCATCCTGTCCGATCCCGACCGCGCCGACAACGCCATCGGCTATCCCCTCTCGGGCGTCACGGTAAAGATCTTCGATGAGAGCGACGGGAAGTTCCATGACCTCTCCGACGGTGAGCGGACCGGCACGCTGTACCTGTCGTCCGCCTCTGTGAGCTGCGGGAAGCTGGACGATCACGTGTTCTTCGAGCTGGAGGAGATCGACGGCAAGAACTTCTACAACACCTATGACCTGGTCGCCGTCGCCGCCGACGGCAGCATGACCTACGCCGGACGGACGAACAAGTTTTTTGTCAACAACGAAGGGATCCGCTTTGACGCGGGATTGGTGGAAACCGCGATCGGCGGCCAGCCCGGGATCGCGCAGTGCGGCCTTGCGCCGGAGTACACCAAGCTGATCCACGATACCGTCCCCGTGCTGTATGTCCGGACTGCCGCGGGCAGCGGCGACCCCGTTATGACCGTTCGCAACGCGCTGATCGGCGTCTTCATCCGGGAGAACAACATCACCAAAACCAATCTGCCGGGACAGTGCGTGATCGCCGACGAGCTCCCCCTGACCGATCTGGGCAAGGTGGACGTCCACCGGATCGTGAACGGCGAGGTCGCCGGAACGCGGTATAAGATCCAGCCGGTCCGGGTGAACGGCGTATTGAAGGATATTGTGCTCACGCCGGCGCTGTTTCCCGACACGCCCCTGTGGTCGAGCGTTCCGGAGGAGCTGGAGGAGCTTTCCGGCGGGATCTTCACGCAGTTCAACCGGATGATGCCCGGTTTTGACATGGGGCAGTATGCACAGAAGCCCAATCCGTCCGGCGGCGCGCAGACGCACCCCGGCAGTACCTTCGAGGAGGGAATGAAAATGTTTATGAATGCAATCTCCAACCCCTTTGCCCGGGCGCTTCTGTTCCGCCCCGGCTTCGGTCTCGATAAGCTGGCGGTCATCGGCTGCGCGGCCATCTATGCCATGGGCTATGCCCAGGGCATGGCGGGACAGCCGGGTCCCATGCAGGGCTTCGGCTGCAATCAGGGCGCGATGCCGCAGATGCCGCAGATGCCGGGTGCGCCGGGTGCGCCGGGACAGCCGGGCCCCATGCAGGGCTTCGGCTGCAATCAGGGCGCAGCGCCGCAGATGCCGGGTGCGCCGGGTGCGCCGGGACAGGCCGGCCCCATGCAGGGCTTCGGCTGCAATCAGGGCGCGATGCCGCAGATGCCGGGAATGCCGGGTATGCCGGGTGCGCCGGGACAGCCTAACCCCATGCAGGGCTTCGGCTGCAACCAGGGCGCGATGCCGCAGATGCCGGGAATGCCGGGTGCGGCGGGCACGCCGGGACAGCCCAACCCCATGCAGGGCTTCGGCTGCAACCAGCCCAACCCCGCACAGAACGGCCAGCCGGCCGGCCAGGGTGTTGATCCCATGGCGGCCATGGGATTTCTGAGTCCCTTGTTCAACGCCTCCACCTCCAGCGAATTCTATGAGGATTGAAGCCCCCGGTGCGGCTTGAACGCTCTGCGGGCAAACCTGCCGATGCTCCCGAACTACTGCCGGGAGCATCGGCAAATCCATTCTGCGAGAAAGGAAAGCAAACGATGGATTTTGCAAAACTTAATGCGCTTCCCTACTTCATGGAGGCCTTTCAAACCAGCGTCGCGCAATACCCTCAGCAGCCCATGTTCGTGGACGAAAAGCACCCGGAGGGCATAACGAGAGGCGAGGTGGACGAACAGTCCGCCCGCGTATATGCATATCTGAAACAGCGCGGCATCGGCAGGGAGGACATGGTGATGATCTGCCTGCCCCGGGGCGCGGAGATCCCCATCGCCGCCATCGGCGTATGGAAGGCCGGGGCGGCCTGCACGCTTGCGGAGGACGACCTTCCGGCGGAGCGGATCAATTTCATCCGGGAGGATTCCGGCAGCGTGCTCACCATCGACAGCGCCCTCTGGCCGGAGATCATGCTCACGCCGCCGCTGGACGGCTTCGTGCAGGCAGACGACCACGACGCGGCCTTCGCCGTCTACACCTCCGGCTCCACCGGAACGCCCAAGGGCGTGCTGCAGGAATACGGCTGCTTCCGGCTGCAAGCCCTCTCCACGCCGGACCTGTCCCGCGCCCCGGAGGAGGCCTGGACCGAGACGATGATCCCGCCGTTCCATGTTCTGGCCGGCGCAGCCTTTGTGCAGCGTCTGATGCGCTCTCTGGACACCGTCCACATCCTCCCGTATGAGATCGTGAAGGATCCTCCTCGGCTGAACCGCTATTTCTCGGAGCACGGCATTGACCGGACCTATCTGCCGCCCTCTGCGCTGCGGGCCATCGGCGGCACGCTCAGCCCGTCCATTCGTTTCCTTACGGTGGGGGGTGAGAGCGCCAACGGCCTTTCTCTGGACGGCTTAACGCTGGAATGTGAATACGCCATGAGCGAGTCCGGCTTTCCGCTCTGCCGCTTCACGATCGACCGGCCCTATGCCCTCTGCCCCGTGGGCAGGCCGACCACGGATGCAGTGAAGATCCATCTGCTGGATGAAGACGGGCAGCCTGTCCCGGACGGAGAAGCAGGCGAAATATGCTTTCAAACCCCCTTTTTCCGCGGCTACATCAACCGCCCGGAGGAGACGAAGGAGGCATTCCGCGGCGGGCTGTTCCACAGCGGCGATCTGGGAAAATGGGACGAAAACGGCAACCTGGTCATCACCGGCCGCGCCGGGGACATGCTGAAGGTCAACGGCAACCGGGTGGAGCCGTCGGAGATCGAGGCCGTTTTCCGGAAGCTCACCGGGCAGGACTGGTGCGCGGTCCGGGGCTTCACGGTCGGAACACGGACGCTGCTGTGCCTCTACTATCAGGGAGAAAGCGACCTGAACGCATCGGATTTGCGCCGGGAGATGGGCGCATATCTCCCGGGCTATATGCTCCCCGCGCACTTTCAGCGCATCGACGCCGTTCCGCTGCTGCCCAGCGGGAAGACGGACAAATCCGCGCTGCCGGAGCCGGACTGGTTTGAAAACCGCCCCGCGTATGTTCCGCCCGAAAAGGAGGAGGAGCGGACGCTCTGCCGGGCCTTCGAGGCGGTGTTCGAGATCGCGCCCATCGGCCTGGACGACGACTTTTTCGACCTCGGCGGGGACTCCGTGGCGGCGATGGCTGTGCTGGCGGAGGCAGAACTCCACGGTCTGAGCGTGCTGGACATCTTTGAGGGCAGGACGCCGCGCTGTATTCTGGAAAAGCAGGCGCAGCGGCTGGCCGAGGATTATGAGGAGGATTTCGCCGCATCTGAGGCGCGGGAGCGCGACCGAAAGCATCCGGTGCCGAGTGATTTGAGCCGGGTGGAGGATCCCGGTGACATACACTATCCCGACCTTTGCAGCTTTGATCGGTCGGTGGATGCGCAAAAGCTCTGCGACGCCGTCAACCGCGCGATCGCAAACAGGGCCCTGCTGTCCACGGTCATCGAGGAGGACGGCGCAGGCAAAGCGGTCATTCGCTATGACCCCTCCGTTACGCCGCGCCTGGAAGTCCAAAGGATGACGGAGGCGGAATTTGAAGCAAAGCGGGCCGACTTGATCCAGACGTTTGAAATGTATGGGACTCCGCTTCTGCATGCGGGAGTCTTTGAGACAGAGCGCAGGGTCTACCTGTTTCTGGACGTCCACCACATGATCATGGACGGAAGCTCCATAAAGCTGCTCTTCGACGACATTGAGAAGGCGTATCACGGACAGCCCCTGGAACAGGACACCTACTTTACCTATCTCGGCCATTTGGAGCGCGAGCGGACAAGCGAGCGGTTTCAAAAGGCAAAAGAGGGCTGGCTGCGGCTTCTTTACGACGATAACTGGCATATCGGCTTTGCGCCGGATCAGAGCGACGGGCCGTCCGAGGTCGCGTACTTGCCGTGCAGGCGGGTGATAACGAAGACGGAGCTGGAACACCTTTTGGAACGGCTCGGGGTGGGGGAGAATCTCCTCTGTGTCGGTCTGACGTTCCTGGCCATGGCCATGCTCGATGGGGAAAACAATTATCTCTGCGCTACCTTTTATCATAACCGCGGTGACGACGTTTGCCGCAATGCATTCGGCCTGATGCTGGGAACGGTTTTTGTCGCCGCGAAGGTCAGGCGGAGCAGCAGCGTCGCCGGCTTCTACACGGAGCTGAAGGCAAGCTGGATCGACAGCGCCGCAAATCTCCGCGCCGGTATGGATGTGATGAATGAGGCGCCGCGGGCGCTCCGGATCATGCTGTCGACCTTCCAAAGCTATGACACCACGGGCCGGGATGTTCTGTCCTCGCTGGGCGCAAAGCGGGAGGAAGTACAAAACTCACAGTCCGGCAGTATGCTGGAACAGAGCTTTGCGTATAATGAGCAGCCGGACGTGATCGCGCCGATGCTGTTTATCAACAAGGCGCATTATTCCCCCGCAAAGCGCTCGGCGATCCTGGGCGCGCTGGAAACGGTGATCGACCGGCTGGTCGCTCTGGAGGACCCGGAGAGGACAACGGTGGGAGAGCTGCTTACATAAGCACAGGCACCCTTGGCAAATTCAGAAATGGAGAAAGATTCAATGGATTTTGCAAAACTCAGCGCGCTGCCGTATTTTATGGAGCGCTTTGAAGACAGCGTCCGGCAGTATCGGCAGCTTACCATGCTGGTGGACGATCAGCACCCGGAGGGACTGACAAGACGGGACGTGGACGAGCGCTCCGGGCGCGTCTGCGCATATTTGAAAAACCGCGGCATCGGCCGGGAGGACATGGTGATGATCTGCCTGCCACGCGGCGCGGAGATCGCCGTCGCCATGATCGGCGTGT
>SVKR01000008.1 GCA_015068365.1 Oscillospiraceae bacterium | reverse complement strand
TCTCGTTTTCTGCAAGCCCGAGCGCGTTGACGAGGCAAAGGAAGCTGGCGCAGATTACGCTGGCGGCATGGATCTCGTTGAGAAGATCCAGAAGGAAAACTGGTTCGAGTTCGACACCGTCATCGCCACCCCCGACATGATGGGCACCGTCGGCCGTCTCGGTAAAGTCCTCGGCCCCAAGGGCTTGATGCCCTCTCCCAAGGCCGGCACCGTCACCCCCAACTTTGAGCAGGCCGTCAAGGAAGCCAAAGCCGGTAAGGTGGAGTACCGTCTGGACAAGACCAACATCATCCACTGCCCCATCGGCAAGGTCAGCTTCGGCGCGGACAAGCTGTTTGAGAACTATATCGCGCTGATCGGCGCCATCATCAAGGCGAAGCCCGCTGCGGCGAAGGGCCAGTACATTCGTACCTGCGTCACCGCCTCCACCATGGGCCCCGGCGTCAAGATCAACGCCCAGAAGCAGCTGTAATCCGGCGTCAGCCGTTTTGAGAAAAAGGAGCATCAGGATCAAGCCCGATGCTCCTTTTTTCCGGATTTGCAGTAAATTGATGCATTTTCTTTGATAAAACGATGCATTTTATGGTTAGAATGTTGCAAGCTCTTAAGAACGAAAGCGGGTTGAGATATGCAAGACAGTGAAAACGGGAACAAGGGCACACCGCGCCGCGGCAGAAAGGCGCTTGTAATCATCGGCATCATTCTGCTGGTGCTGGCGGCGCTTGTGGCGGCTTATGCCATCTGGGAGCGCCCGCCCCAGCTCGCGCCGACGCCCACGGCGCCCCCCGCCTCCACGGCAGCGCCCAACCCGGCCCCCGAAAACGGCGCCGGGGTGCAGCCCACCCAGGCTCCGGAAGCGGCGGTGGACTTCCCCGACATTGAGGTGGACCCCCTGGTGACGGACCGGGATTCGGATAAATACACCATCATGCTGGTCGGCCGCGACTTTGCCAGCAACAGCACCGACACCATCATGATCGTCCGGCTGGACACCAAGACCCACGAAATCGACTGCGTCAGCATCCCGCGGGACACGCTCATCAACATCGGCTGGGCCGGCACGCCCAAAAAGATCAACGCGGTCTATCCCGGCTATCAGAACTCCGGCATGGACCCGGTGGAGGGGCTGAAGGGCCAGCTCCGCAACCTGCTCGGCTTTGACGTGGACTGCTATGTCGTCGTCCACCTGCAGGCCGTGGCGGACGTGGTGGACGCCATCGGCGGCGTGTGGTTCGACGTGCCGCAGGATATGTACTATGTGGACTATGTCCAGGATCTGTATATCGACATCAAGGCCGGCTATCAGCTTCTGGACGGCTATAACGCGCTGCGGCTGTGCCGCTTCCGCGACGGCTATGCCGGCGGCGACATTCAGCGCATCGAGGTGCAGCACGCCTTCCTGAAGGCGATGGCGAGCCAGGTGCTGTCCGCGGGCAGCATCCCCCATCTGGGCGAACTGATCCAGATCATGCTCTGGAACGTGGACACCGACCTGACCGCGGCCAACATCGCGTGGTTTGCCCGCCAGTTCCTCGCCTGCAAGATGGAGAACATCGAATTCCACACCATGCCCTGGACCACCGCCTGCCTCATCAACGGCGTCAGCTATGTCAGCGTGGACCAGGACGCCTGGCTGGATATGGTCAACAGCTGCCTGAATCCCTATAAGGACCCGGTCACGACGTCCAACGTCAATCTGCTGATGAGCAACGCGGACGGCAGCAGCGTCTGGTCCACCGCGGGCGCCACCGCCGGCGGCCCGGAGTCCTTCTACTGCATGGATTGCAGCATGAAAAACGGCTGGACCGCCGTGCACCACTACCCGGGAATGCATCTCGATTTTTCGGAGGAACCCGCGGAGGAGGACCCCCCTGCCGCGGAGGAACCGCCGGAGGCTGAGGCTGAACCCGAAGCCGAAACAGAATAAAAACCACGGCCCGGAAGAAACCTCTTCCGGGCCGCCAGCTTGTCAAAGAACTATACTTCAGTGTATCAATCACTGAGCAGCAGGGGAGTCCGAGGGGGCAAGGCCCCATCGGGTTGAATCAATGAGTTTGTCAAAAAGACTTTTTTGACAAACTCCCACGGCCCGGAAGAAACCTCTTCCGGGCCGCGTCATATTCTTTCGTCAGTAGAGCTTCTCAAACGATTCATAGTGGTCGGAGGTGTACCACACGTCGCCGTCCTCGGTATAGACGATGCGCTCTTCCCCGCGGTAGCCGCCGTCGTAGTTCACGTCGGCTTCGTAGTACTTCTCGCCCTTGGGCAACTGGCCGTCATAGTTGCCGTAGCGGTCGCCGCCGATGCTCATGCCGTAGGCCACGTCCCACAGATTGCCCTTATGGGACACCCAGCCCGCGTCCTGCGCCTCGTTTTTGGTGATATAGTTGTCCGGCAGGTGGCCGTAGGTGTGCAGGTAATAGGCCACGTCGTCCACATCGGTATAGCTGCCGCTCTCGCTGGGCAGCGGCTCCTCCGTCGGCGCGGGGGCCGCGGTGAGGGCGGGCTCCGGCGCGGCGGTGGGACGGGGCGCGTCAGTCAGCAGGGTCAGCTGGCCAGTCGGCTCCGCCGGGGATGCGCTCTGGGTCTGGCCCGTGCCCTGCATCATGTGCGCGCCGACATACACCAGCGCCGCCACCAGCACCAGCATCAGCACTGTGCGCAGAAGGCTGCGGCTGCTCTTGTTGCTTTTCTTGCCCATGGTGATCGTCTCCTTTTTGCTCTCCCCATCTTACACGCTTTCGCCGCCGATTGCAAGCGCGGCGGCAATTTGACCGAAGCTGCCCCGGCGCGCCGGGGCATTTTTGTCACGGGCGGAGAAAACGCCGAAGCGGCAAGATTTCTCTTTACTTTACTACGATAGCGTGATAGTATAGCAGCATGACTGAATCAGAAGGGGGCGCAGCAGATGCAAAGCGTCAATTCCGAATCGCTGGACCGGCTGTACCGGGTGATCTTACAGTTGAAGAGCATCGAGGAGTGCTACGACTTTTTTGAAGATCTGTGCACCATCAAGGAGCTGCGGGACCTGTCCCAGCGGCTGGACGTGGCCTTTCTGCTGGACCGGGGGCTGAGCTATCAGGCCGTCGCCGGGGAGACCGGGGTCAGCTCCGCCACCATCTGCCGGGTAAAAAAATGCCTGGATTACGGCAGCGGCGGCTATCGCCGGGCCATTGACCGCGCCGGCGCGCCGGACGAAAAGGGAGGCTGAGGGAAGCAATGCAAAGCGTCATGAAATACGAAGAGCGCATCGTGTTCGCGCTGCGGGAGCAATACCGCCGCTACGGCTACCAGCAGTTCAAGATGCGGAAATTTGAGGAATACGACCTCTACGCCCGCAACAAGGACTTTCTGGTGTCGGACAACATCATCACCTTCACGGACCTAAACGGCGCCCTCATGGCCCTGAAGCCGGACGTGACCCTCTCCATCGTCCGCAGCAGCCGGGACGGCGCGGGGGTACAGAAGGTCTATTATAACGAAAACGTCTACCGCGTCTCCGGCGCGTCAAAGAGCTTCCGGGAGATCATGCAGACCGGCATCGAGTGCATCGGCGACGTGGACGATTACTGCATCGCGGAGACGCTGATGCTGGCGGTGGAGAGTCTGAGGACCATCTCCCCGGACTGCGTGCTGGAGCTTTCCCATCTGGACATCGTCTCCGCGCTGGTGGACGCGCTGGGGACGGAGGGCGCGGCGCGCCGGGAGATCCTCCGCTGCATCGGCGAGAAAAACCTGCACGAGCTGGACGCGCTGTGCGCCGGCTGCGACGGCGCGGCCCTGCAGCGGCTGAAGGCCCTGGTGCGCACCAGCGGCGCGCCGGACGCGGTGCTGCCCGCCCTGCGCGAGCTGGGCTGTCCCTCTGCCGCGGTGGCGCAGCTGGAAAACCTGACCCGCAGCCTGGAGGCCATGGGCCTGGGGCAGTACCTGCGCATCGACTTTTCCGTGGTCAATGACATGAATTACTATAACGGCATCGTGTTCAAGGGCTTTGTCAGCGGCGTGCCCAGCGGGGTGCTCTCCGGCGGGCAGTATGACAAGCTGATGCGCAAGATGCGCCGCAGCGCGCGGGCCATCGGCTTCGCCGTGTATCTCGACATGCTGGAGCGCCTTGCCGGTGAAGGCGAGGCCGTGGATGTGGACACGGTGCTGCTCTATGACGCGGGCACCCCCGCCGCGGCGCTTCTGCGCGCGGTGCAGGCCCTGTCCGACGGCGGGCAGAGCGTTTCCGCCCAGCGCGCCGTGCCGGAAAAGCTGCGCTTCCGCCGTCTTTGCGCGCTTGTTGGAGATGAGGTGAAAGACATTGAAACTGCTTAACATCGCGCTGCCCAAGGGGCGGCTGGGCGACAAGGTCTACGGCATGTTTGCCGCCGCGGGCTTTGAGTGCCCGGACATTCTGGAGGAAAACCGCAAGCTGGTCTTTGAAAACCCGGCGCTGGGCCTGCGCTATTTTTGGGTCAAGCCCTCCGACGTGGCGGTCTATGTGGAGCGCGGCGCGGCAGACGTTGGCGTGGCCGGCAAGGACATCTTGCTGGAGTACACCCCGGATGTTTATGAGCTTCTGGATCTGAAGGTCGGCAAATGCCGCATGGCGGTGGCGTCGAAGCACGATTTTTATGACGACCAGCGCCGCACGCTGCACGTGGCCACCAAGTTCACGAAGATCGCCTCGGACTACTACGCCTCCCTGGGCCGGGACATCGACATCATCCACCTCAACGGCTCGGTGGAGATCGCGCCGATCCTGGGGCTCTCCGACGTGATCGTGGACATCGTGGAGACCGGGCGCACCTTGCAGGAGAACCATCTGGAGGTGCGGGAGACCGTGGTGCCCATCAGCGCCCGGCTCATTGCCAACAAGGCGTCCTATGAGTTCAAGCGGGAAATGATCGACCGGCTCCGGGAGGGGCTGGCAAAGCTTGTGGAGGAAGCGGAAGCATGATAAAGATTATGAAGTTCGGCGCCGTCGCGCCGGAGGAGATTTTTGCAAGAGCGGTGCCGGAGATCGACGTGTCCGCCGTCGTGGCGGACATCATCGCCCAGGTGCGCGCCCGGGGCGACCGGGCCCTGCTGGAGTATAACGAGAAATTTGAAAAGGCAAAGCTGGACGCGCTGGAGGTCTCCCCCGCGGAGATGGAAGCGGCGCTGCAGGCCGTTGACCCGGCGTTTCTGGCGATTTTGGAGCGGGCTGCGGCGAACATCCGCGCCTTCCACGCCCGCCAGGTGCGCCAGGGCTTCCGCATGGAAGCGGGCGGCCGGGTGCTGGGGCAGAAGATCCTGCCCATCGAAAAGGTGGGCCTGTGCGTCCCCGGCGGCGTGACGCCCCTCTCCTCCACCGTGCTGATGGACGCCATCCCGGCGAAGATCGCCGGCTGCGCCGAGCTCGTGATGGTGACCCCGCCCCGCGCCGACGGCAGCATTGACGCCTCCATCCTTGCCGCGGCAAAGGTGGCGGGCGTGGACCGGGTGTTCAAGCTGGGCGGCGCCCAGGCCGTGGCCGCCCTGGCCTACGGCACGGAGAGCGTGCCCAAGGTGGACAAGATCGTCGGCCCCGGCGGGGCCTTTGTGGCGGAGGCCAAGCGCCAGGTCTTCGGCGTGGTGTCCATCGACATGATCGCCGGCCCCAGCGAGGTATTGGTGCTGGCCGACGGGAAGAGCGACGCCCAGTGCGTTGCGGCGGATCTGCTGAGCCAGGCCGAGCACGACAAGCTGGCCGCCGCCGTGCTGGTGACGGACAGCGAAGCGCTGGCCCAGGCCGTGCAGGCGGAGATCGAGCGGCAGCTGCCCCAGCTTGCGCGGGAGGAGATCGCCCGCGCCTCCATTGAGCATAACGGCAAGATCATCGTCACGGACGACCTCTCCGCCGCCGTGGACGTGGCCAACGCCATCGCGCCGGAGCACCTGGAGCTGTGCGTGGACGAGCCCTTTGCCTACCTTGAGCGCATCCGCAACGCCGGCAGCGTCTTTCTCGGGCGCGCCTGCCCGGAGGCGCTGGGGGACTATTACGCCGGGGCAAACCACACCCTGCCCACCAGCGGCACTGCCCGCTTTTCCAGCCCCCTCTCCGTGGACGATTTTGTGAAAAAGACCCAGTTCATCTATTACAGTGAAGACGCGCTGCTCTCCGCTGTGGACGACGTGGCGGCCTTTGCCCGGCAGGAGGGTCTGACGGGCCATGCCCGCAGCGTGACCATACGAAAGGAGAAGTGGGGATGAGCCGTTTTTTCAGTGAAAAATACGCCGCGCTGACGCCCTACACCCCCGGTGAGCAGCCCCAGGACATGCAGTATGTCAAGCTGAACACCAACGAATCCCCCTTTCCGCCCTCGGAAAAGGCCCTGCGCGCCGCCGCGGAGCTTTTGCGGCCGCTGCAGCTTTACTCCGACCCGGACTGCCGCCGCGTGCGGGAGAAGCTGGCGCAGCGCTACGGCGTGACGCCGGACATGGTCCTGGTGACCAACGGCTCGGACGAGGCGCTGAACTTTGCCTTCATGGCCTTCTGCGACAGCGCCCACGGCGCGGCCTTCCCCGGCATCAGCTACGGCTTCTACCCCGTCTTTGCCCAGGTCAACGGCGTGCCCTATGAGGAGATCGCGCTGAAGCCGGACTTTTCCGTAGACGCAGACGACTACTGCGGCATCGGCAAAACGGTGTTCATCGCCAACCCCAACGCTCCCACGGGCATTGCCCTGCCCCCGGCGCAGATCGAGAAGATCCTCCACAGCAATCCCGACAACGTGGTGGTCATCGACGAGGCCTATGTGGACTTCGGCGGGGAAAGCTGCGTGCCTCTGGTGCACAAGTACGAAAACCTGCTGGTGGTGCAGACCTTTTCCAAGTCCCGCTCCCTGGCCGGCGGCCGGCTGGGCTACGCCATCGGGAACGCCGCCCTCATCCGGGATCTGGACAGCCTGCGCTATTCCACCAACCCCTACAATGTCAACTCCGCCACCCTCGCTTTGGGCGAGGCCATCCTGGACGACGAGGACGCCACCCGGCAAAACTGCGCCGTCATCATGGAAAACCGGGCCTACACCGCCGGGGCGCTGCGCGCGCTCGGCTTTGAGGTGCTGGACAGCCGCGCCAATTTTCTGTTCGCCCGCAGCGGGCAGATCGACGGCGCGCTGCTCTATCAGAAGCTGAAAGCCCGGGGCGTGCTGGTGCGCCACTTCACCCGGCCGGAGATCGCGCAGTTCAACCGCATCACCGTCGGCACCCGGCAGCAGATGGACGCGCTTCTGACCGCGATCCGCGCCATTTTGGAGGAGACGAAATGAGAACGGCAGAGATTTACCGCAAGACCGCGGAGACCGACATCGCCCTGACGCTGAACCTGAACGGCAGCGGCAAAAGCGAGATCGACAGCGGCGTGGGCTTTTTGGACCACATGCTGACGCTGTTTGCCCGGCACGGGCGCTTTGACCTGACGCTGAAATGCGACGGCGACACCTGGGTGGACGACCACCACAGCGTGGAGGACATCGGCATCGCCCTCGGCCAGGCCTTTACGAAGGCCCTGGGCGACAAGCGGGGCATCACCCGCTACGGCTTCTGCATCCTGCCCATGGACGAGGCGCTGATTTTAACGGCGGTGGACCTGTCCGGCCGGGCCTATCTGGGCTATGACCTGCGCGTCCCCACGGCGCGCGTGGGCAGCTTTGACACGGAGCTGGCGGAGGAGTTCTTCTTCGCCTTCGCCCGCAACGCCGCGTGCAGCCTGCACCTGCGCAAGCTGGCCGGCACCAACTCCCACCACATCATCGAAGGGGCCTTCAAGTCCTTCGCCCGCTCGCTGCGCACGGCCGTGGCCGTCGAGCCGCAGTTTGCCGACGAGATCCCCTCCACGAAGGGAGTGCTGTAAGGGATGATCGCCATCGTGGATTACGGCGTGGGCAACCTCTTTTCTCTGGAAAGCTCCTTCGCCGCCATCGGGCAGAACGTGACCGTCACCGGCGACGAGCGGGTGCTGCAGGAAGCCGAGCGCATCGTGCTGCCCGGCGTGGGCGCCTTCGGCGACGCGGCGGAAAAGCTGCGCCGCAGCGGGCTGGACGCCGCCGTGTGCGCCGAAGCGCGAAAGGGCAAGCCGCTGCTGGGCATCTGCCTTGGGATGCAGCTGCTCTTTGAAAAAAGCTATGAGTACGGCGAGCATGCCGGGCTGGGGCTCATCCCCGGCGCGGTGCGCCCCATCCGGGACATGATCCCGGCGCAGTACAAGATCCCCCACATCGGCTGGAACGCCCTGCACTTCACCGCCCGTCCCTCGCCCCTGCTGCGCTATGTGAAGCAGGGCGAGTGCGTCTACTTTGTCCACTCCTTCGCCGCCGCCGACTGCGAGGAGAGCGTCATCGCCACGGCGGAGTACGGCGCCGAGCTCACCGCGGCGGTGCAGCGCGCCAATGTCTTCGGCTGCCAGTTCCACCCGGAGAAATCCGGCGGCGTGGGGCTGAACATTCTGAAAGCCTTTTGCGAGGTGGAAGCATGATCCTCTTTCCTGCCATCGACCTGTATGACGGCAAGGCCGTGCGCCTTTTCAAGGGCGACTACGCGCAGATGACCGTCTACAGCGCCCATCCCGAGTCCGTCGCCGCCGACTTCGTCCGCTGCGGCGCCGGGCACATCCACATCGTGGACCTGCAGGGGGCCAAGGACGGCACCACCCCCAACTTCGAGGCCGTGCAGCGCATCAAGGCCGCCTCCGGCGCCTTTTGCGAGGTCGGCGGGGGCATCCGCTCCATGGAGGTCATCCGGCGCTATCTGGACGCGGGGCTGGACCGGGTCATCCTGGGCACCGCCGCCGTCACGGACCGGGCCTTTCTGAAAAAGG
>SVKR01000131.1 GCA_015068365.1 Oscillospiraceae bacterium | reverse complement strand
GTTTTTGACGGCCATAAGATCACCGCTATCACCGGTTCACATCACAACTGGGGTATAGTTGGCTATAAGATGGCTCCTTTCGGCCGATTCTTCTCCATGCTCAACTATACACCGATCCTTGACAATCCGGATTCATGGGAAGGCTGGATGTGGGGTGCTCCGCATATGTGGGGCTTCTACTGGCGTCTGGGCCAGCCTGAGCAGTTCGATCTGCTGCAGGACGCGTTCAAGAACACCGACATGGTCGTGTTCTGGTCGAACGACCCCGACTCCACGCACGGCATCTATTCCGGACAGGAGAGCAACATCTGGCGCGTGTGGATGAAGGAGATGGGCATGAAGTGCGTGTTCATCGACCCGTTCTACAACTACACCAACGCCGTCATGGACGGCACCTGGTTCGCTCCGCGCCCCGGCACCGACACCGCGCTGGCCGCTGCCATCGCCTATCAGTGGATCGTGGACGACACCTATGACCACTTCTATGTGGAAAACCGCACCGAGGGCTTTGACGAGTTCAAGAAGTACATCCTCGGTGAGGAGGACGGCATCGCCAAGACCCCCGAGTGGGCCGGCGAGAAGTGCGGCATCCCCGCCCGCCGCATCCGCGCCCTGGCCAAGGAATGGGCCAGCAAGCGCGTTGCCCTGGCCGGCGGCGTGCGCGGCGGCGAAGGCTCTGCCTGCCGCACCGCCTACGGCACGGAGGAGGCCCGCTTCCTCATCGCTCTGGCCGCCATGCAGGGCTTTGGCAAGCCCGGCGTCAGCATCTGGGGCACCACCATGGGCGCGCCCGCGGACTACACCTGGTTCCCCGGCTATGCCGAGCCCGATTCCCAGATGGGCAAGAGCCCCGCTGCCAACATCAAGTACCCCGGCAGCAAGGTCACCCAGCGCCTGTACCGCATCAACTATCCTGAGGACATCATGAACGGCCACGGCGAGTTCATCGGCGACGGCTTCTGCGGCCAGTCCATCGCCCAGCAGTTCAACCACCATGAGTATCCCATCGAGGGCAAGGTCAAGATGCTGTGGCGTTACGGCGGCTCCTTCATGGGCACCATGACCGAGACCAACCGCTATGTCCAGCTGTATCAGCATGCCGGCGAAAACGCTCTGGACTGCGTCGTCAACCAGGACTGCTGGTTCGGCGGCGAGGCGAAGTATGCCGACATCATCCTGCCCGCCTGCACCAACCTGGAGCGCAACGACCTGGGCGAGTGGTCCGTCGGCGGCGGCTACACCACCCATGCCGAGATCGGCAACAACTGGCGCGTCATCGTGCGCGAGCAGAAGTGCGTTGAGCCCCTGGGCGAGAGCAAGAGCGACTATGAGATCTTTCAGGAAGTCGCCAAGAAGCTGGGCGTCTGGGAGCAGTACACCGACGGCGGCAAGACCGAGGACGACTGGGCCGAGGCTTACTGGAACCTCTCCGATCTGTCCAAGCGCTGCAGCTGGGAGGAGTTCAACAAGAAGGGCTACTACATCGTCCCCGTGCCCGAGGACTATGAGGCGCACCCGGCCTTCCGCTGGTACTATGAGGGCCGTCCCTGCGACACCCAGGACTACCTCAACCCGAAAATCACCACCAAGAACAACTTCAACATCCAGCAGCCCAAGCCCAATTCTCACGAGCTGGGCACCTATTCCGGCAAGCTGGAGTTCGCCAGCCGTTCTCTGAAGGAGCTCTCTCCCGACGATACCGAGCGCCCGCCCGTGCCGCACTACATCCCCTCCTGGGAGGGCCACGAGACCGATCTGTACAAGAAGTACCCGCTGCAGATCATCTCTCCGCACCCGCGCTTCAGCTTCCACACCCACTATGACACCCACGCCAGCTGGATCGACGAGATCCCCTGCCACCGCATGATCATCGACGGTTACGCCTATTGGGTCGCCCGCATCAACCCCGAAGATGCCAAGGCCCGCGGCATCAAGACCGGCGACATCATCGAGCTGTACAATGACCGCGGCAGCGTGCTCTGCGCCGCCGACGTCACCTATCGCGTGCCCGTGGGCGTGATGCACTCCTACGGCTGCTCCGCCAAGTATGACCCGATCACCACCGAGACCGGCGCCACGGACCGCGGCGGCTGCGTCAACATTCTCTCCAGCAAGCGCTGGCTGAGCCAGAACGTTCCGGGCATGGCCCCGAACTCCTGCCTCATCGAGTGCCGCAAGTGGGAATGCTGATCAAGCGCGAGACGAAAGGAGTTTAGAAGCTATGGCTAAATACGGTTTTATCATTGATGTTGACCGCTGCAACGGCTGCTACAGCTGCTTCCTCGCCTGCAAGGACGAGTGGATCGGCAACGATCACGGCACCTACGGCAAGGCCACCGAAGAGGGCATGAGCCTGATGCGTGTGAAGGAGATCGAGTACGGCACCAACGACAAGGTCAAGGTCGACTACATCGCGATCCCCTGCCAGCACTGCAAAAACGCCCCCTGCGTTGCCAAGCGCCCCGACGCGTTCTACACCCGTCCCGACGGTCTGGTGATCCTTGACCCCGCCAAGAGCGCGGACAAGGAGCTGCTGCAGGCCTGCCCCTACGGCTGCGTGCAGTGGAACGAGGCCGCCGGCATCGCCCAGAAGTGCAACGGCTGCGCCCACATGCTGGACGCCGGTGAAAAGCAAACCCGCTGCAGCGAGGTCTGCCCGAACCAGGCCCTCATCTTCGGCGATCTGGACGATCCCGACAGCGAGATCTCCAAGTTCGCCGCGGCCCACGCCGACGAGCTGGAGGACTTCCAGCCCGCGTTCAAGGCCCAGCCCTCCGTCCGCTATATGTACCTGCCCAGACCCTTCATCTGCGGCGAGGTCACCGGCGACGGCGAGGATGTCAAGGGCGCCAAGGTCACCGTCAAGTGCGACGAGTGCGGCAAGGTCTACGAGACCGAGACCGACTTCCTCGGCGACTTTGAAGTGCAGGGCCTGCCCACCAACAAGCCCTTCACCGTCACCATCGAGGCCGCCGGCTACAAGCCCTGCGTCCTCACCTGCCGCACTGCCGGCAGCGTGAACTTCGGCGAGATCGCACTCGAGAAGTAATTTCAAAAAACCATGGATTATGGGCAGGAGCCGTCGCTTCTGCCCATAATTAAAGAAAGGAACTGATTCCAATGGAGCTTCGCAACGTAGTCATCGTGGAAGCCTGCCGCACCGCTGTCGGCAGCTTCGGCGGCAGCCTGCGCCCCGTCAGCGCCTATGACCTGGCCTGCTGCGTGATGCAGGGTGTTCTGGACCGCAGCGGCATCGACCCCAAGGAGATTGACGAGGTCATCATGGGCCAGTGCCGTCAGACCTCTGACGAGCCCAACATCGCCCGCATGGCCGCCTTGAAGGTCGGCATCCCCGACACCGCCTCCGCCCACACCGTCATGCGCCAGTGCGCCTCCGGCATGACCGCCGTGCAGAACGGCGCCATGCAGATCATGACCGGCGTCAGCGACGTGGTCCTGGCCGGCGGCACCGAGAGCATGAGCAACGCCGTCTTTTACATCCGCAATGCCCGCTGGGGCGTCGGCACCGGCAACACCGAGCTGGTGGACGCCGTCACCGAGGGGCAGTTCCGCTCCCAGCCCACGGAGATGTACGGCCGCTACAACATGGGCGCCACGGCTGAGAACATCGCCGAGACCCTGGGCATCACCCGCGAGGAGCAGGACGAGTTTTCCATGATGAGCCAGACCCGCGCCATCGCCGCCATCGACGCCGGCAAATTCAAGGACGAGATCGTGCCCATCACCGTTCCGCAGGGCCGCAAAAAGCCCCCCATCGTCTTCGACACCGACGAGTTTCCCAAGCGCGACACCAGCCTGGAGAAGATGGCGAAGCTGAAGCCCTGCTTCAACATCGAAAAGGACGAAGACGGCAAGCTGTTCAACACCAGCGAGCTGACCGGCACGGTCACCGCCGCCTCCTCCTCCGGCCGCAACGACGGCGCGTCCGCCATGCTGCTGATGAGCGAGGAGAAGGCCAAGGCGCTGGGCCTGAAGCCCCTTGCCAAGATCATCGGCATGGGCACCGCCGGCTGCGACCCGCGCACCATGGGCCTCGGCCCTGTGTACGCGGTCCCCAAGGCGCTGAAATATGCCGGTCTGAGCATGGACGACATCCAGCTCATCGAGCTGAACGAGGCCTTTGCCGCCCAGTCCCTCGGCTGCATCAAGCAGCTTGGCTGGGAGGACAAGATGGACATCATCAACGTCAACGGCGGCGCCATCGCCCTGGGCCACCCCGTGGGCTCCTCCGGCTGCCGCATCCTGGTCACCCTGCTGTACGAAATGCGCCGCCGCGGCCTGAAATACGGCCTCGCTACGCTGTGCATCGCCGGCGGCATGGGCCAGGCGACGATCATCGAGGTCTGCGACTAAGTTTACATAACATTTTTCAAGATAAGGAGAGTAGATTCCAATGTCCAAGTCCAACAAGATCATCATCCAGGTCTGCCTCTGCGGCGCCGGCACCAAGAAGGCCCAGGCCCCCACCGTCCCCTACACCGCCGACGAGCTGGCCGAGCAGATCCTGGAGTGCGCCAAGGCCGGCGCTTCCATCGCCCACATCCACGTCCGCGAGGACAAGGAAGTCAACGGCGTCATGGAGATCGGCTACAAGTCCATGGCCCTCAGCAAGTTCACCGAGGCCGTTGAGAAGGCCCGCGAGAAGTGCAACAAGGCCGGCGTCGACATCATCATCAACCTCACCACCTCCGGCGGCGAGTATGAGGATTACAAGCGCCTGCAGCACCTGGGCGCTCTCAAGCCCGAGATGTGCTCCTTCGACCCCAACACCCTCAACTGGTCCAACAGCTATATTTTTGAGAACAGCCCCCGCTTCCTCAACAAGCTGAGCCAGGAGGTCGTCAAGCTGGACATCAAGCCCGAGTTTGAGGTGTTCGATACCGGCCACATCGATTCCGTCATGTATTATGTCAACAAGCACGGCATCCCCCAGCCGCCCCACATCCAGTTCATCATGGGCGTCGGCGGCTCCATGCCCGGTACCGCCGAGAACCTGGCCTTCCTGGTCGGCAAGCTGCCCGCCGGCGCCACCTGGTCCGTCTCCGGCATCGGCAAGGCCCACATGCCCATGATGCTGGCCGGTCTGGCCCTGGGCTGCGACGGCCTGCGCGTCGGTCTGGAGGACAACATCCTCTACGGCAAGAACCCCGACGGCACCAAGGACATCGCCACCAACGTCCGCCTGGTGGAGCGCGCCGTGCAGCTGGCCAAGCTGGCCGGCCGCGAGATCGCCACGGCTGACGAGGCCCGTGAGATCCTCGGCATCACCCGCCACTGCCTGCGCGACGGCAAGACCGAGCCTGTCTCCTACGTGGACGAATAAGCAGTATATTATGTAAACCAACCCCCACAGTCCGGAACGGCTGCGGGGGTTGCTGTTTTGATATGGAAAACGGCGCTGCCCTGCCCCGGGCGGCGCCGTTTTTGTCCTTATTTCTTCTTTGCCAGCTCCAGCAGGACGGAGAGCCCCTCCATCACCTGCTCCCGGCATTCCGGGCGCACAGCGGCGATTTTCTGCGCGATGGCATTGTCCGCGTTGCTGGGCGCTTTGCCGAGCAGAATGAAATCCGCGCTTTCGTTCAGCAGCATACAGAGCTTGTACAGATTCTCCAGCGAAATGCCGTAGACGCCGCGCTCAATCGCGCTCAAATGGTTTGGGGAAATATCCATCAACTCCGATAGTTTTTCCTGTGTCAGTCCAGCGTTTTCCCTTGCTCTCTGAATATTCGCCCCAATAAATAAGTTGAGTTCCTTTTTTTCTCGCATAACATCATCACCTGGTTATCAGTTTACCTTTTTACTTAAAGCCAAAATAGAATGCTTTGCATTTACTAATGATAATAATCAAATGTTATGCATTGACTTTTTTCTTAATATATGCTAATATCCTAATTGTAGTGCAATTAGTTTTTGCATAGATTAATTGTAATGAAGAACAGAAAGGACAGAACAAGATGAGAAGAAGAAACAACAAAGGTTTTACCCTGGCCGAACTGCTGATCGTCGTCGCGATCATCGCCGTTCTGACCGCAATCGCGATCCCCGTGTTCACCACCCAGCTGGAGCGCTCCCGTGAGGCGACTGACCTGTCCAATATCCGTGCCGCTTATGCAGAGGCTGTAACTGATTACCTGGTGAATGGTGAAGAAGTGACCAAAACAGTTAGCCAAATCAAGCAGAAGGATCCGCAGTGGAATATCGAGCATGTTCTTACCACCCGAATTGATGGCGTTGAGGAAAACATCACGCTCGGCCCCGTTACAGTAGGTGGTTCTGCTTCTGTTAAGATCACTCCGCCCACCGGGACTAGTTCCAAGCCTACAGTCGCGGTTACCTTTGCTGAAGGCACCACCACCAGCGGCTAATAAGATCCGTATGATACGGAGGTTTCCGGAAAATTCCTCCGTTTCAGAAGTGTTCTGAGCCATCAGGGCCGGGAATCCCTGTCAGGACATGGAACAATGGAAGACGCGGAGTGTGTTCCTCTCCTTTCGGCGCACACTCCGCGTCTTTCCGTCCGCTGCGTTAAAAAGACCGCCGATGCGTCGGCGGTCAATTTTCTTATTATGTATTGTGTTCGTAAATTGCGCGTGTTATAATTTACTATTAGAAAGGTATTATTGGTTATTTTTAACGGGAGAGGGGATTAATGGGCGAAAATAGATCGGCGACCGGGCTTCGTCCCGGCTTCAGCCCCCTGGGGATCTGGGCGTTTTCCATCGGCACCAGCATCGGTTGGGGCTCCTTTATTGTGACCTGCAACACCTAT
>SVKR01000130.1 GCA_015068365.1 Oscillospiraceae bacterium | reverse complement strand
ATCGCTGTCGGCATACTTGCACTGCATCAGCGCGTCCACGTCGGCGGGGTTCTCGTTCAGAACCACCTTGCAGATGTCCTTCACGAAGCTGCCGAACAGCTCGCTCTTGGCGCAGAAGTCGGTCTCGCAGTTGACCTCGACGATGGCGCCGACGCCGCACTCGGGGCAGACGCGGGCATAGCTCATGCCTTCGGCAGCCACGCGGCCGGCCTTCTTGGCGGCCTTGGCCAGGCCCTTTTCACGCAGCCAGTCGACTGCCTTTTCCATATCACCGTCGGTCTCGACCAGGGCCTTTTTGCAGTCCATCATGCCGACGTTGGTCATCTCACGAAGGGTCTTAACATCCTGAGCGGTAAAAGCCATTTCTGTCTCCTCCTCACGAATTATTCAGCGGTTTCCTCAGCGGCAGCCTCGCCCTCAGCGGCGGCGGCTTCCTCGGCATCCTCGCCCTGGCGGCCTTCCATCACGGCGCTGGCCATGGCGGCGCTGATGAGGCGGATGGAGCGGATGGCGTCGTCGTTGCCGGGGATGACATAGTCGACCTCATCGGGGTCGCAGTTGGTGTCGACGATGGCGACGATGGGGATGCCCAGCTTGCGGGCCTCGGAGATGGCGTTGTGCTCCTTGCGGGGGTCCACAACGAACAGGGCGCCGGGCAGGCGCTTCATCTCCTTGACGCCGCCGAGGTACTTGTCCAGCTTCTCCATCTCGTGGAGCAGCTTGACAACTTCCTTCTTGGGCAGCATGTCAAAGGTGCCGTCCTCCTGCATCTTCTTCAGCTGGGCCATGCGGTCCACGCGGGTGCGCATGGTCTTGAAGTTGGTGAGCATACCGCCGAGCCAGCGGGCGTTGACGTAGAACTGGCCAACGCGCTCAGCCTCCTCGCGCACGGCGTCCTGGGCCTGCTTCTTGGTGCCGACGAACAGGACGGACTTGCCGCTTTCGGAGACGGAGCGGACGAAGCTGTAAGCCTCCTCCAGCTTCTTCACGGTCTTCTGGAGGTCAATGATATAGATGCCATTGCGCTCCATGTAGATATACTCTGCCATTTTGGGGTTCCAGCGGCGGGTCTGGTGGCCGAAGTGGACACCGGCTTCCAGCAGCTGCTTCATCGATACGACTGCCATTACGTTTTTCCTCCTAATTTCAGTTTTTTTACCTCTGGGAGCTTCATCCGCGGCGCCAGACGAGTCGCTTCGCCACCGACGCTTTGTCCGCCCCCATGCGTAATGCCTTGGTATTATAGCAAATACCAATTTATATTGCAAGGGTTATTTTGCCGATTTCCGGGGCTTTTTTCGCATTTTTCAGTAATATTTCTTCTTTTCCCGCTTGCTCCGCCCGCACTGGCCGGGAATGTCCACCAGAATGATGTCCCGCCCGATCTTTGTGATGCAGCCCAGCGGCACCAGAAAGTCCGGCTCGCGCCCGAACAGGCCGAAAAAGCGGCACGGCCCCGGCGCCAGCAGGCTTTTCAGCACCCCCGCCGGCAGCTCGATCTCCGCGTCGCAGACATAGCCCAGCCGCTGGCCGCTGGCGATGTTGATGATCTCCTTGTTCCGCAGCTCAGAAAAGCGCATATACCTCACCTCACGGCAATGTATATGCGCTTCATGACGGATTTAGACGAAAGCAGCGCGGAACGGTTTTTTCGCCGTTCCGTGCAAAAAGGTTCACGCCCTGGCCGGACAGACAAAAATAGGCTCGATCTGCCGCCCGGCGTGCGCGGCGAGGACGGTCTCCTCCAGCCGGGCATAGTCCGATGCGAGCGAGCGGGGTTTGGCGAGCGGCGCGTCCTGGTACATGGGCACGAAATAGAAGTGCTTGCGGTTCAAAAGCTCTCCGATGTTCTTCGCCGAGGCGGAAAGGCCGTCGTTGCTGCCGAAGGCCAGCACCACCGGCTTGCCGGAGCGCAGGTGGCTCTTCACCGCCATGGTCACGGCGGTGTCCGTGATCCCGGCGCACAGCTTCGCCGCCGTGTTGCCCGTGCAGGGCGCCACGACGAGCACGTCAAAATAATCCCCGGGCCCCACCGGCTCGGCCTCCGGGATGCTGTGCAGCACCGGCTTGCCGGTGAGCGCTTCCAGCCGGTGCACAAAGTCCCCGGCGTCGCCGAAGCGGGTGTCCGTCGCGTAGGCGTTCTCGCTCATCAGCGCCGTCACGTCATGGTGCCGTGCCAGCGCCTCCAGCGCGGCGAGCGCCTTATCGTATGTGCAGTACGAGCCGGTCAGCGCCAGCCCGATCCGCAGCGATTTCAAGGGTCAGTCCTCCAAAACAGAATAGATGGTGTCGCGTATGGCCGCGGCGGCGGCCATGGGCGCGTATTGCCCCGGCAGCCCGGCGCAAAGCTCGATGCGCCGCCCCAGCGCTTCCGCCGCGGCGCGGTCAAAGCCATAGGGCGCACTGGCCAGCTCCAGCGCCCGCGCGCCGCCCAGCGCCGCCAGCTCCGGCGCGCCGAAGATGACCGCCGGAACGGTGTTCACCACGGCGTCAAAGTCCGCGCCCGCGGGCAGGCGCTTCACCGCCCGGCAGCCCGCCAGCTCCGCCGCCGTGCGCGCCTCCGGGCGCCGGGCCAGCACGGTGACGTCCGCGCCCAGGGCCGTGAGCTTTGCCGCCAGGCGCTGCCCGATGCGGCCGTAGCCCGCGATGAGCACCCGGGCATGGCGCAGCGCGCCCTCGCCCTCCATCAGCCGGGCCACGGCGCCCTCGGCGGTCAGCTCGGCATTTTTCAGCGCGAAGTCCTCGCGGCGCAGAAGGTCCGTCAGGGGCAGGCCGCCCCGGCGGCAGGCGGAGCGCAAATCCTCCCCCGCCCCGCCGGCAAAGACCCGGGTGCCGGGGGCGGCCCCGGCCAAAAGCGGCGGGACCGGGTGCGAATCGGCGGAAAACGGCGCAAAAAGCGCCCCGTTTTTCTCACTGGGCAGGGGCAGCACGATGCCCTCCGCCCCCGCTGCCGCGTCGGCGGCGGAGGGCGCGCAGTCCGGCAGCGCCCGCTCCAGCGCAAAGGGCACGACGCTGTGCCCGTCTGCTGCCAGAAGCCCGGCCAGGCGGACGCTGCGCCCGTCCCCGCCCAAAAGCGCAAAGCGCATTTCAATCACCTCTGCACCAGTCTATGCGCCGCCGGGGCAAGTGTGCCGGGGCGCAGTTGATTCCCCATTTTCTTGATGATTCCGCCTGTTATTAATATACATTTCCCCACTCAAATCGATTTTTTTGCATAAAAACGCGCCCGACGGATGTCGGGCGCAGATTCTTTTCATGCGCTTATTCCAGTGTTCCCAGCTCGTCCAGGTTCTTCTCAAAGCCGGGCATGAGGTGCGTAAGGAAATAGTCCACCTCCGGCAGGCCCAGCTCCTCCAGCTTGCGGCGGGAGGCCTGCTCGGCGGAGCTGAACTCGGAATTTCCTGCCTTGCGCTCCTCCACGCATTTGATGTAGGCCGCCAGGCGGTCCGCCGCCTTCACCAGGGCGTATTCCTCCGGGCGCTGCGGCGCGGTCAAAAGCTCCCGGTAGGCCGGGCGCAGCGCGTCCGGCAGCTCGGCCAGAAGCCGCTCCACCGCCACGGTCTCCACCTCGTCATAGGCGTTTTTGATGGCGGCGCTGTGGTATTTGATGGGGGTGGGCAGATCGCCGGTGAGGATCTCCGGCGCGTCGTGGTAAAGGGCCACGGCGGCCAGATGCTCCGGGTCGCAGCTCTGGCCCAGCACGTCCCGGCGCACAAGGCCCAGGGCGTGGGCCAGCACGGCCACCATGTGGCTGTGCTCCTGGATGTTCTCCTGCACGGTGGAGCGCATCAGCGACCAGCGCGCGATGTACTTCATCCGGGAGATATAGGCAAAAAAGTCGTGTTTCATTCTGCGCGCCTTTCGTCAGTTGTAGCGCTGGCTGCGGCGGATGGCCCGGATGTCCTCGCCCATGAACAGCAGCGTGTCATACTCCCCGCTGATGCGCGAGGTGGTCTGCGGGAGGTAGCGGGCGGCCAGGGCCTTGTCGTCCAGGTTGGTGCTGATGATGGTCTGGCGGCGCTCGGTCAGGCGGGTGTTGACGATGTTGTAAAGCGCGCTCTGGGTGAAGCCGGTGGTCATCTCCGTGCCCAGGTCGTCCAGGATCAGAAGCTGGCTGCGCAGAATGCGCTTCACCTTTTCCGAGGCGGCGGCGTAGGTCTCCGCGTCGCGGGAGAATTTCTGCTCCTCGAAGGCGGCGAAGGCCTCCTGCGCCGTCAGATACACCACGCTGAAGCCCTTTTCGGACACCGTTTTGGCGATGCAGCCGGACAGAAAGGTCTTGCCCAGGCCGGTGCCGCCCTGCAAAAGCAGGTTGGCGGAGTCCGGCCGAAGCCCTCGGCATAGGCGCGGGCGGCGGCCAGCGTCAGCTCCATGCACTCCCTGGCCTCGCCGCGGTAGTAGTCCAGGCGAAAATCGGCGAAGCTGCGCTCCCCGGTCTGCAGGGCGGTGGAGAGCTCCTTGGCCTTCTCCTCCTCGTAGAGCTTCAGCAGGCAGTCGCACATCTCGCCGCCGGCGCGGTAACCCGTGTCGCGGCAGCTGTGGCAGACGAAGATCTCATCCAGATAGTCCGGGGCAAAGCCGTGGGCCACCAGGGCCTCGGCCTTTTCCGCGCACAGCTCCAGTCCTTTCTGCCGCACCTGCTCCAGCGGCACGGCGCTCTCCGCGCCGCGGCCGGCCAGGTCCAGCACCTGGCCCACAAGACCGCGCAGGTCGGCGTCGATGCGCCGCAGCTCCGGCGCGGCGGCGTAGGCCTCCTCCTCCCGGCGTGTGCGCGCCGCGAGGTTCGCTTCTCTCCGGGCGGCAAGGCGCTCCCGCGCCCGCGCCAGCAGTTTTCCGTCCAGCGTCATAGTGTTTTACGCTCCTTCTCCGTGGTCCGGCTTGTTCAGATGGCCGACCAGTTTCCGCATGTGATCCAGCTTTTCGCTGGTGCTGACATTGACCGGGGCGGCGCGCTTCTCCTGCCGGGCGGGGTCCTTCGCCTCGATCTCCTCCGGGCTGTGCAGAAGCTTTTTGTCCCAGCTTTGCAGGATGCTGTCCATATAGCCCCAGGTGAGCTTTCCGGTGCGCAGCACGGTGCGGTCATAGGCGATGGCCAGTGCCTCCGGGCCGAAGCCCAGATCCAGCCACCGGTCCACATACTTCCGCTCGCTCTGGGTCAGGGCGCGGCCCCGGATGCCCAGCGCCTCCTTGGCCCGCTCCGCCGTCTCGCGCCGGGCGGCGACGCGCGTGACATACGCCTCCGCCGCGTCCAGGTTCAGTATCTCCAGCCCGGCCCAGCGCCAGCCCTCCTTCTCGATGAAGCGCATGGGCGGGCGCCGCCCGGCGCCGGAGCGCAGCTCGTATTCCTCCACGCAGTGGTGCAGCAGCAGCATGATCACGTCCGCCGGCAGGCCCAGGTGGTTATAAAGCCCGAACAGGATGCGCAGGTCGTTGTCGCTGAGCACGCGGCCCATCGTCTTCTCCGCCTCGGCCACCACGCCCTGGAAGGCCGCGTCCCTGACGGCGACATCCTTCAGGTCCCGGGCGGAGAGCTGGGGCAGCGTCTCGTCCGGCAGGGGCATCTGCGGCGCCTCGATCAGCCCCAGGCGGCGCAGCGTGGCGTCGGCCAGGCGCAGGTCCTCCTCGCTGTGGCGCAGGATCTTGGCCAGCTCCGGCAGGGGCTTTCTGCCGTAGCGCAGATAGTAGATGCACAGCAGCGCTGCGTTGCCGTCGGCAGCGGCGATGAGCTGCTCCGCCGCTTTTTCACTGAGAATGCTTTTCTCTTCGTTCATCGCATTTAACTCTCTTATCTTGTGTTGGGGAGGTCAGTATACCATATAAATAGCGCTTGAATCAAGTGCATCTTCTATGCTATAATGTTTTGTCATTGCACAGATTACAGATTTTCGGATCGTTCCCGGGAGATGCTTATGCTGGAACTGCTTGCGCCCGCCGGAAGCCCGGAGGCTGTGGTCGCCGCCGTGCAGAACGGCGCGGACGCGGTCTATCTGGGGCTCGGCGGCTTTAATGCCCGTCAGGGCGCGAAAAATTTTACCGACGAGGAGTTCCTCGCCGCCGTCCGCTACTGCCACGAACGCGGCTGCAAGGTCTATGTCACGCTCAACACCCTCTGCGCCGACCGGGAGATGGAGGACTTAGCGCGCCTCGGCGCCTTTGTCTCCGACGCCGGGGCGGACGCGGCGCTGGTGCAGGACCTGGGCGCGGCGCGCGTTTTGCGCAGCGTCTGCCCGGACCTGCCCCTGCACGCCAGCACCCAGATGAGCATCCACAACTTGGCCGGCGTCCACGCCGCCGCGCAGCTCGGCATGCGCCGGGTGGTGCTGGCGCGGGAGCTGGGGCGCGGGCAGATCCGGGCCATCACGGCCCACGCCCCCATCGAGACGGAGGTGTTCGTCCACGGCGCGCTGTGCTTCTGCCACAGCGGCCAGTGCTATATGTCCGCGCTGATCGGGCGGCGCAGCGGCAACCGCGGCATGTGCGCCCAGCCCTGCCGGATGCAGTACAGCATGGGCCGCCGGATGGAGGAATATCCCCTGTCGCTGAAGGACAACTGCCTGGTGGACTACTTATCCGAGCTGGACGCCGCCGGCGTGAAGTGCGTCAAGATCGAAGGGCGCATGAAGCGCCCGGAGTACACCGGCATCGTCACGCAGATCTATCACCGGGCCGTGCATGAGGGCGTGGCCCCCACGGAAAAGGACATGGACAAGCTGCGCCTGGCCTTCTCCCGCGACGGCTTTACCGACGGGTACTATACCGGCGAGAAGGACGACATGTTCGGCGTGCGCGGCGAAGCCGACCGGGACGCCAACCAGCTGTTCAACGAGGCCAGACGGGCCTACGCCTCCGGCGAGATGCGCCGGGTGGACGTGGATTTCCGCGCCCGGGTGCGCGCAGGCCGCCCCACGGCGCTGACCGCCGCGGACGGCGACGGGCACAGCGCCACGGTGTACGGCGCGGTGCCCGAACAGGCGCAGACCGCGGCGCTGACGCTCTCCGGTCTCTCCGCCCAGCTGTACAAGACCGGCGGCACGCCCTACCGCTGCCGCAATGTGGACGGCGTGATCGAGCCGGGGCTCTACCTGCCCGCCGCCGCCGTCAACGAGCTGCGCCGCAGCGCGCTGGCGGAGCTGACCGCGCAGCGCGGCCAGCCCCCGCGCCGCCGCCAGGGCAATCTGCCCCGGGTATATTCCGCGCAGCGCGCTGCGCAGCGCCCCGTGCTGAACGTGCAGGTGCTCACCGCCGAACAGCTCACGCCGGAGCTGGCGGAGACGGGGCCGGCCAACGTCTATGTCCCGCTGGAGGTGCTGTGCCAGGCGCCGGAGGCGCTGCGCCCCTTCACGGAAAACGGCGTGGGCGTGGCCGCGGTGCTGCCCCGCGTCATCACGGACACCGAGGCCGCCGAGGTGCTCTCCCTGCTGCAGAAGGCCCATGACGCCGGCGTGCGCGAAGCGCTGGTGGGCAATCTGGGCCACATCGCCCTGGCGAGGGGCGCGGGCTTTGCCGTCCGGGGCGACTTTGGGCTGAACGTCTTCAATTCCCAGACGATGCAGGTGCTCTCCGACGCCGCGCTGCGCTCGGCCACCGCGTCCTTTGAGCTGCGGCTGGCCCAGGTGCGGGACCTGGTCAAGTGCCTGGACACCGAGCTGATCCTCTACGGCCGCCTGCCCTGCATGGTCAGCGACCAGTGCATCATCCACCGCGCCTCCGGCTCCCACAGCTGCCAGACGCCCGCCATGCTCTCCGACCGCATGGGCAGCGTGTTCCCGGTGGTGAGGGAATTTGGATGCAGAAATGTGATACTCAATGCCCACAAGCTGTTCCTGGCCGACAAGCTGGACGATGTGATGTCCTGCGGCCTGTGGGCCGGGCGGCTGATGTTCACCACAGAGAGCGCGCGCGAGTGCGTGATGGTGACGCGGGCCTACCAGGGGCAGAGCGACTATCGACCCAACGGGCTGACCCGCGGGCTTTATTACCGGGGGGTGGAGTGAGCATGAAGCTGATCCTCGCTTCCGCATCGCCCCGGCGGCGTGAGCTGATGGAGATGCTCTGCCCCGGGAAGCTGGAGATCGTCCCCGCCGTGGGCGAGGAGTGCGCCGACCCGGCGCTGCCGCCCGATGCGCTGGTGAAGGCCCTGTCCCGGCAGAAAGCCGCCGAGGTGGCGGCCCGCTGCGCCGGCGCGGACGACGTGGTCATCGGCGCGGACACCGTGGTGGCGCTGGACGGGAAGATTCTGGGCAAGCCCCGGGATGCAGCCGACGCCCGGGCCATGCTGCGCGCCCTTTCGGGCCGCAGCCACGAGGTCTACACCGGGGTCACGGTGCTGCGGGGAGACGCCTGCCTTGTCCACGCGGAGCGGACGGGCGTGCGCTTCCGCGCGCTGACCGACGGGGAGATCGACCGCTACATCGCCACCGGCGAGCCCATGGACAAGGCCGGCGCTTACGGCGCCCAGGGCTATGCCAGTTTGTTTGTGGAGCATCTGGACGGCGATTTCTTCAATGTCATGGGGCTGCCGCTGTGCGCCCTTGGGAAACTTTTGAAACAGTTGGGTGTGAGCTTGCTTTGAAGCTGAAGCAATATGTCTCGAAATACGGCGTGCGCCTTGCCATCGTCATCGTCATCGTGGCGCTGATCACCCTGGCGGTGACCAATGTGCTCAATGGGCGGGCGGGCCTGCTGAAAAATGCCGACGGCGCGCTGAAATCGCCGGTGCAGAAGGCGGCGACGGCGCTGCTGGACTGGGTCGAGGGCATTTACGGCTACTTATATGAATATGACCGCCTGGTGGAGGAAAACGAACACCTGCGCGCGGAGAACGCCGAGCTGCGGGAGGCCAACCGCAACTACAGCGAGCTGGAGGCGGAAAACGAGCGGCTGCGCACGCTGTTCGGCTGGGCGCAGAAGCGCACGGACCTGGTGCTGGAGTCGGCGAAGATCGTCGCCTGGGACGCCAGCAACTACACCTCCGCCTTCACCATCGGCAAGGGCGAGCGCAGCGGCATCGCCCTGGGCGACTGCGTGGTGACCGAGTACGGCGCGCTGGTCGGCCAGGTCATCGAGCTGGGCAGCGACTGGGCCACCATCCGCACCATCATCGACGTGGACATGGACGTGGGCGCCCTGGTGGGCGAGGACCGCTATGCCGGCGTCATCACCGGGGAATTCTCCCTGATGAAGCAGGGCCTGACCCGCATCACCTATCTCTCCTCCGGCGCCCACATCTTCCAGCGGGACGAGGTCCTGACCAGCGGCAAGGGCGGCTCGTTCCCCGCAGGGCTGCTGATCGGCGAGGTCAGCACCGTCATGACCGAATCCGGCGGCCAGGTGACCTACGGCATCGTGACCCCCACCTGCGACGTGAGCCGCTTAAGCCAGGTCTTCATCATCAAGGATTTTGAGATCGTGGAGTGATTATTTCTCTTCCAAAGGAAGCGTACTATGGCAATTCTTGAACTCATCAATCTGCGCAAGGCCCGAAAGGCCATCGGCTATCTGCTGTGCATCGTCGTGGCGCTGTGGCTGCAGACGATGGTGCTGTCCCGGCTGACGCTGCTGGGCGTCAAGGCCTTCTTCCTCCCCGCCTTCATCGTGGCCATCGGAATGTGGGAGGGCGGCGCATGGGGCGGCGCGCTGGGTCTGGCCGCCGGCGTGGGCTGCACGCTGAGCATGGCGGGCTCGCCGGTGCTGTTCGTGGTGCTGCTGCCGGCCTTCGGCTTTCTCTCCGGCCTTCTGGCCGATTTCATCATCAACCGCCGCTTCGTGTCCTACATGCTTCTGGCGGTGCTGGCCCTGCTGCTGACGGCCTTTTTGCAGGCGCTGCCGCTGTGGCTGTTCCACGGCGCGCAGCCCCGGGGCTTGTTCACCGTGGCCGCGCTGCAGGCGGCCTGGTCCGTTCCCTTCGCCGTGCCGACCTATTTCATTGCAAAGCGCCTGGCCGGGCACGAGCGCAGCCGTCCCTGAAGGAGGCAGACAAGTTCTATGGAAAAACTCATCAAGCCGGCGCGGCTGGCCGTCATGGTGCTGCTGACCGCGGCGCTCATCGTCGTCAGCATCGTCACGCTCTACAAGCTGCAGATCGTGGAGGGCAAGGCCTACTACGAGGAAAGCCGCAACAACGTGGTCACCACCAAGATCGTCACCGCCGCGCGCGGCAGCATCATGGACCGCTACGGCCGCGTGCTGGTGCAAAACCGCGTCTGCAACAACCTCATCATCGACACGGTGGACCTGTTCCGCGAGGACGACCCGGACTACACCCGGGCCAACGCCAACATTCTGCTGCTGGTCAACGCCATCCTGGAGTACGGCGACAGCTATACCGACACGCTGCCCATCACCAAGGCCCCGCCCTTCGAGTTCACGGAGATGACCAGCATCCAGCGGGAGACGCTGAAGGCCTATCTCGCCGAGCGCGGACTGCCGGAGGACGCCAGCGCCGTGGAGGTCATGGCCTACATGCGCGGCCGCTATAAGATCGACAACAGCTACAGCGCCGAGGAGACGCGCATCATCGCCGGCGTCCGCTATGAGATCAACTCCCGCTACATCCACGGCTTCGCCACCTCGCCCTACATCTTCGCAGAGGACGTCAGCATGGACCTCATCACCACGCTGATGGAAAAGGACGTGCCCGGCTTTGAGGTGCAGTCCGGCTTCGTGCGGGAATACAACAGCTCCTATGCCGCCCACATTCTGGGCTATGTCGGCATGATGAGCGGGGAACAGCTGGCCCGCTATTCCAAGCTGGGCTATTCCAACGACGCCTATGTGGGCCAGGCCGGGGCCGAGGAGGCCTTTGAGGAATACCTCCACGGCAACGACGGCCGGATGCGCGTGACCAGCACGGCCAGCGGCGTCGTCACCGGCACGGTCTACACCAAGGACACCGAGCCCGGCAACCACGTCTATCTGACCATCGACGTGGGGCTGCAGGAGGCGGCGGAGAACGCCCTGAGCTCCTACGCTCTGGTGGAAAACGAGGCCCGCCGGGAGAAAAACGCCGAGATCGAGACCTACGGCGGCGACCCCCAGGACATCAAGCAGCTCATCACCGGCGCGGCAGCCGTGGCCGTTGACGTCGCCACCGGCGAGCCGCTGGCCATCGCCAGCTGGCCCAGCTATGACCTGACCGACTTCATGAGCCACTACAGCGAGATCATGCAGGCGGAGAACAACCCCATGTTCAACCGGGCGCTGCAGGGCACCTTCATGCCCGGCTCCACCTTCAAGCCCTGCACCGCCATCGCCGCGCTCAGCGAGCACAAGATCGACACCGGCACCATCATCGAGTGCGAGGGCCGCTACACCAAATACGCCGACATCGGCTACGCCCCGAAGTGCTGGATCTACGGCCAGGGCCTCCACGGCGAGCTGAACGTCTCCGGGGCGATCACCAACTCCTGCAACTACTTCTTCTACACCGTCGGCGACTATCTGCAGATCAGCCTCATGGCCAAGTACGCCCGGCTGTTCGGCCTGGGCGAGAAGACCGGCATCGAGCTGTATGAGGAGACCGGCGTCATGACCACCGACCAGTACACCCAGCAGAAATACGGCCGTGACGTCTATGCCGGCGAGGCCATCCAGGCCGCCATCGGCCAGGCGGAGAGCGTCTTCACCCCGCTGCAGCTGGCGGAATACTGCGCGACGGTGGCCAACTGCGGCCAGCGCCACACCGCCTCCATCCTCAAAAGCGTCCACTCCTACGATTTCTCCAAAACGCTCTATGAGCGCGAGCCCACCGTGCTCTCCCAGATCGACACCCAGCAGGAATACTGGGACGCGGTGCATCAGGGCATGCGCGGCGTCGTCACCGACCCGGCGGTCGGCTCCTGCTATCTCATTTTCCTGGACTCCCCCTATTCCGTCGCCGCCAAGACCGGCACGGCCCAGACCGGCGAGAAGACCAACAACGCCGTGTTCATCTGCTTCGCTCCCTACGAAAACCCGGAGATCGCCGTGGCCGTGGTGGTGGAAAAGGGTAACGCCGGCGCCTCCATCGCCTCCATCGCCCGCAACATCCTGGACTATTATTTCGCCTTCCGCGATTCCACCGTTGCCCTGGAAAGCGACGGCGTACTGCTGAAGTAACGCTATTTTTGCATTTTATTACAGTTTTCCTCTTGCGCAGGGCGGACATTTCGTATAAAATATATCAATGCAATCAACGAAGAAAGGACGCGGTTTGATGAACATCGCCCTCATGTCTCACGACGGCAAGAAGGAGCTTATGGTGCAGTTCTGCATCGCCTACTGCGGGCTTTTGGCCGGGCACGACCTGTGCGCCACAAAAACCACCGGCAAGCTCATCAGCGACGCCACCGGACTGCCCGTTTCGATGTATCTCTCCGCCAGCCAGGGCGGCAGCCAGCAGATCGGCGCCCGCATCGCCTACAACGAGATCGACCTGGTCCTGTTTTTCTGCGACCCGGACGACGCGAACGGCCAGCCCTATCTCAACGAGATCGCCCGCCTGTGCGACCGCTACAGCATCCCCTTCGCCTCCAACGTGGCGACGGCGGAGGTGCTGATCCAGGGCCTGCGCCGGGGGGATCTGGACTGGCGCAACATCGTCAACCCCCACCACAACCACTAATCCGCTGAGAACGGAACGGAGTAGCGCGGCGCATCCCCCACAGAGAGTAGGGCCTTTGGCTGAGAGCCCTTGGGCGCATTCGCCGCGGGAAAGACAGTCCGGGAGCGGGATGGGCGCGGCATCACCTCCGCGCAGGAAAAAGGGCGCGGCCGAAGCGAAGCTGCGCTGAATTTGGGTGGCACCACGAGCATCCCATCGCTCGTCCCAATCAATGCCCTGTCCGCAGACGCGGGCGCGGCGCGGGACGGGCGTATTATTTTTTGTATCTCATTTCCGCAAAGGAGTTATCTATGGAACGAATCAAACCCAGAACCCTCTCCGGCTTCATGGAGCTGCTTCCCCCGGCCCAGGCCAAGATGGAAGTCTTTATGGAGACGCTGCGCAAAAACTACAGCCTCTACGGCTTCACCCCCCTGGACACCCCGGTGATCGAGGCCGCGGATGTGCTGCTTGCCAAGGGCGGCGGCGAGACGGAAAAGCAGATCTACCGCTTCACCAAGGGCGACAGCGACCTGGCGCTGCGCTTTGACCTGACCGTGCCGCTGGCGAAGTATGTCGCTTTGAACTACGGCGCGCTGGCCTTCCCCTTCCGCCGCTATCAGATTGGCAAGGTCTACCGGGGCGAGCGGGCCCAGCGCGGCCGCTTCCGCGAGTTTTACCAGGCGGACATCGACATCATCGGCGACGGGAAGCTGGACATCGTCAACGAGGCGGAGATCCCCTCCATCATCTACCGCACCTTTACCACCCTGGGGCTGGAAAAGTTCGTCATCCGCGTCAACAACCGCAAGATCCTCACCGGCTTTTACGCCATGCAGGGCCTGGGCGACCGGGCCGGCGACATCATGCGCACGGTGGACAAGCTGGACAAGATCGGGCCGGAGAAGGTGCGCGAACTGCTCACGTCGGAGGAGATCGGCGTCCCCGCCGCGGCGGCGGACGAGATTCTGCGCTTCATCGCCATCCGGGGCAGCAACGCCGAGGTGCTCTCTGCGCTGGAGGGTTATCGCGGCCGGAACGGGATCTTCGACTGCGGGCTGGATGAACTGCGCGCCGTCACCGCCTATCTGCCGGAGTTCGGCGTGCCGGAGCAGAACTTTGCCGTGGACCTCACCATCGCGCGGGGGCTGGATTATTACACCGGCACCGTCTATGAGACCACGCTGACCGAGCATCCGGAGATCGGCAGCGTCTGCTCCGGCGGGCGCTACGACAACCTGGCGGAGTATTATACCGATAAGCCCCTGCCCGGCGTCGGCATCTCCATCGGGCTGACGCGGCTTTTCTATGTGCTGCAGGAGCAGGGCATGCTGTCCGACGCGCTCATCACCGCGCCGGCAGACGTGCTGGTGATCCCCATGACGGAGGAGCTGTCCTTCGCCGTGCAGACCGCCACCACGCTGCGCAACGCCGGGCTGCGCACCCAGCTTTACACCGAGCCGAAGAAATTCAAGGCCAAGATGAGCTACGCCGACAAGCTGGGCTTCCCCTTCGTCATCCTCATCGGCGAGGACGAGATCGCCCAGGGCAAGGTGTCCGTGAAGGACATGGCCAGCGGCGCGCAGACCCTGCAAGCCCCCGGCGAGGCCGCCGGGCAAGTAAAAGCGGCGCTTACAGAGCGCAGCGGCGTCAAGGTCATCAAAGAATGAGGGATGGACTATCCGCAACGAAAGCTTCATCGGCTGAAGGACTATGACTACAGCCGGAACGGGGCGTACTTTGTGACGATCTGCACCCGTGACAGGCGACCGCTGCTCTGCCGCGTAGGGAACGCCGTCCCCGGCGTTCCCTACCGGAGCTCATTCGGGGTCTGAAATCCGTGACGACGAGGGCATACAACCGCCTTGTGCCGGAATCTGAGAAAAACCGGCTCTGGCAGGGCTCTTACTATGATGTGGTCATCCGAAGCGAGGCACATTATTATGCCGTCTGGGACTACATCTCCGGCAATCCCGCCCGATGGGCAGAGGATGAATACTACTGCGAATCAACATGATTACTGATACAAAAGAGGAGAAGCACACCATGATGCAAAATCGTACCCATACCTGCGCGGAGCTGCGCATGGAGCACTGCGGCCAGTCCGTCCGGCTGGTGGGCTGGATGGAAAACGTCCGCGAGGTGGGCGGCAGCCTGGTCTTCGTCGTTCTGCGCGACTTTTACGGCACCACCCAGCTCGTCACCGAGGACGCCGCCCTCATCGCCGAGCTGAAGGCGCTGAACAAGGAATCCACCATCGCTGCGGAGGGCCTGGTGCGCGAGCGCAGCGCCAAAAACCCCAAGCTGCCCACCGGCGACATCGAGGTGGAGCTGACGAAGATCGAGGTCCTGGGCCGCTGCCGCTACAACGAGCTGCCCTTTGAGATCAACCGCAGCCGCGACGCGGACGAGTCCGCCCGGCTGAAATACCGCTATCTCGACCTGCGCAACCCCGCCGTGAAGCGCAACATCATCCTGCGCTGCAACGTCATCGCCGCGCTGCGCCGGGCCATGATGGACCACGGCTTCCTGGAGATCACCACCCCGATCCTGACGGCCTCCAGCCCGGAGGGCGCCCGCGACTATCTGGTGCCCTCCCGCAAGCACCCGGGCAAATTCTACGCCCTGCCCCAGGCCCCCCAGCAGTTCAAGCAGCTTTTGATGACCAGCGGCTTTGACCGCTATTTCCAGATCGCCCCCTGCTTCCGGGATGAGGATGCCCGTGCTGACCGTACTCCCGGTGAGTTCTATCAGTTGGATATGGAGATGGCATTTGCCTCTCAAAACGACGTTCTGACGACCCTGGAAGAGGTGTTGGTGCCTGTGTTTGAAAAGTACGGCAAGTACAGCCGTATTTCCAAGGCACCTTTCCGCCACATTCCCTTTAACGAGGCGATGGAGCGCTATGGCTCCGATAAACCCGACCTGCGTAT
>SVKR01000129.1 GCA_015068365.1 Oscillospiraceae bacterium | reverse complement strand
CAGACCCTTGCCCTCGTTCTTGTCATAGATAAAGCCCTTGCAGACATCGCCTACGGTCCAGTCAGTATGAAGAGTAGTCTTCATCAGGCGTTGCCTCCCTTCTTATGCTTAATAAAAATCCTTGGATATGTTGCCTGAACGCGAACGCCGTCCTTCTCGTAATATGGATGTTTTCCGTCATCTTTCACGATAACAGGACACTTTCCAAAAGTTGACCCTGTACGACCGTTAGGAGTTCCATCTTGCTTATATCCTATATAATCCTTATAACTCTTACCCGTATTCAACGAGCCCTCATTCTGCGCTGCGCTTACCGTCCCAATGATTTCGAACTGTTCGGGATTATACTTATCAAGAAACGTTGTTGGAACCCCCATCACATCGTCATAATCAGAAGGAATAGCATCAGAAAAAGGAACCTCTATCGCTTCATAATTGTCATAACGCGGATATTCCAAGCGTCCAAAATCTTCCTTGCACTTCTTTATAAGTTTCTTGTTATACTTCAAGTTATGCTCGGCTGTGTCAAGTAATAACTCACGATGACGCCCGCCATGGTCTATATTGGTGAACCATCGTATGCCTGCAAGATTAACGTAATGGTGACCATCACGAATGAATACATTTTTGCTGTATTCCTCTAAGTCGTCAGGCATACGCATATCAATACCGCCAGAATGAATGCTATCACCATACCAGATCTTGTTATCCTGTAAAAGTGGAAATACCTCTTTACATGTTGCTTCGTTCTGATTGCCCATAATCACGAACTGCTTTTTTCCGTCAATAATCCAAGCAAGAAACTCACGCCAAAGTGAGAAAGGCGGATTGGTAATGATAATGTCCGCTTCGTCACGCAGTGCTGTAACCTCAGCAGAACGAAAGTCGCCATCTCCTTCGAGATAGCCCGAAAACTCTATATCATCAGTATCAATTATACCTGAACCATCTTTATCGCTGGTCAGCGTGAACAGCTTACCGCGTGTCTCATGCTTTTCCTCATCATAGAGTGGCGACATCATTTCAAAGATCGTCAACTGCCTGTTTCCAGCGCCTTTGGCATATGATGTAGAAATCAGTTTCTTCAAACCAAAGCGCTCAAAGTTAGCTGCGAAATACTTCGTAAAGTTTGACCACTCTGGATCATCACAAGGAAGCAGAATAATCTTTCCACGGAACACATCGGGATTGAACTCCACATAGGCATTCATTTCTGCTTCGATATCGCTGTATTGTGTATAAAACTCATCATTTTTCGCTGTTTTGGCAGCGCCCAAGCTTGCATTATCAGCCATTATTTCCCACATCCTTTGCTTGATAGTGTAGCACATGGCTTCCGATTATTCAAGCAGGAGGAAGCACAACCACACTAAAGCAGTTAGTTCGAACATAAGAAGTGAGCTTAAAAACTCTCCAAACCAACACTTTCTTTTCCCGGAAGGAACCTTTATTTTGCTGGCTACCCCCCCGCTAAATTCCGAATACCCGCGGGAAGATACAAAAAGTGACGTGTCCAATAACACGTCACTTTTTATGGAGCGGCCAACGAGGCTCGAACTCGCTACCTCCACCTTGGCAAGGTGGCGCTCTACCAGATGAGCTATGGCCGCAACTCAATGCAAGGCGTATTATAGCACATCTGACGCATTTGTCAAGGGATTTTTTCCGTCGGCGGTTCCGGCAGGGCTTCCCCGCCCTCTTCCGGGCCGGGATGCTCCTCCGGCGGCAGTTCATCGCCGGGCGGCGCGGGCGTGACTTCCGGCGCCGGCGCGTCCGCTTCGCCCTGGGTGGCGGAGGTCTGGTCGTCCTCCGGCGCATCCGGCGCAGGCTCCTCCGGCGCGGGGATGCCCGCCACCTCGGCATAGGTGAGTGCGCCGGCGCAGGCGGGGTATGCCTCCGTGTCCCAGATATACGCGCCCCAGATCTCATCGTCGCTGCGCAGGAAGCCTGTGGCGGGGTCCTCGGCAAAGACGGAGAGGTCCACGTGGTAGTGCTCCCCCTCCAGGCCGATGATGTTCCAGAAATGGGCTTGCCCGCCCATGGCGCCGAAGCTGCCCTCCACCACGGCGCAGTCGATGCCGCATCGGGCGCACAGCGCCCGGAAGGCCAGGGCATAGCCCTTGTCACCGGCGTTGCCGTTGACAAGCGCACCGTAGGCGGTGTCGGCATAGGGAGAGGCGGGATTGCCCGCGGCGCAGGCCTCCGTCAGATAATTCGCCAGCTCCAGCGCCAGCTTGGGCCCATCCGTCTCCGTCATGGCAGCGGCGGCGTCGGTCAGCTTGCTTTGCAGCGCCAGCGACATGGGGCGCAGGCGCTGCCCCGAAAGCGCGTATTGCAGCCGGATGTCAAAGATGCGGTTGGGGCCCTCGGCCGGATAGCCGGTGACCTCGGCAGCGGGCTCCAGAACGGTGGTGACGGGGTCGGCATAATAGTGGCGCTTTAAAAAGGCCAGCACATAGTCCTCATTCACCGCCGGGTCATAGCAGCGGATCACCAGATCGTCGTCAAAGCTGTCGACGGCCTGGGCCAGGCTGCGGTCAAAATCCGAGAGATCGCTGGCGTAGACGATGCTGCGCAGCTCCTCCGCCGTGCGCTTGTAGCCGATGTAGATGTTGGCCATGTAGTAGGACACCACATAGCTGGTGTCATAGCTCAGACTCTCCACGGCGTAGGCCCCAAGGGGGTGCTCGCTCTTGATCTCAAAGCAGGCGGCGGCCAGATCCTCACTGGGGCTGCCGTTATAGTTGGTGAAGCGCAGCTCGCCCTTCTCTGTACGGTTGACGATCATGTTGGTGAGGGCGGTTTTCAGCATGCTGTAATTGCGCACCTCGGTGGCGCTGTCGGAGCGGGGCCCGATGTCGCCGGTGTAGGGCGTTTCGTAGTAGTATTCATCTTCATAGATGCTGCCGCAGCCGGAAAACGACAGCGCCGCCAGCGCCGCCAGCAGCAGCAAAAGCGCTTTTTTCACCGAAAAACGCCCCCTTTCGCTTGATGATAGAATGCTTACCCCTCGTCGCCGATGTAGGAGAAGCCGTTGCCGAACACCTCCCGCGAATCGCTGACGATGACAAAGGCCCGCTCGTCAATGGCGCGCACCAGGTGCTTCAGCTCCACGATCTGGTTCTGCTTGATGACGCAAAGGATGATGTGCTTGGCCTCACCGCTCCAGGCGCCCTCGCCCTGCAGGAAGGTGACGCCACGGTGGAGGTCGTTGACGATGGCGTCCTTGATCTCGGTGCTGCGGTCGGTGATGATATAGCAGACCTTACTGTTCACCGCGCCGTACAGCACCAGGTCGATGACCTTGGAGGCGATATACATGCAGATGATGGCGTACATGGCGCTGTCAAAGCGCTTGAACAGCACCGCGAACGCCACGATGACCGCCGCGTCCAGCCCCAGGATAAAGGTGCTGAAATTGATGTGCTGATACTTGCGGCGCAGGAACTTTGCCACGATGTCGATGCCGCCGGTGGTGGCCCCGGTGTGATACACCAGGCCAAGGCCGAAGCCCTTGATGATGCCGCCGTAGATGGCGCCCAGAAGCGGCTCGTGCGTCACCTCCAGGGGCACCAGGGCGAAAAGGTCCACCAGCACGCTGGACAGCACCGTGCCTGCCAGGGAGGCCAGGATGAAGCTGAGCCCGAACTTTTTCCAGGAGAAAATGAACAGCGGCACATTGATGATGAGGGTCATCACGCCCACGGGAAAGCCGCTGAAAAAGTTGATGATCATGGCGATGCCGGTGACGCCGCCGGTGACGATGGCGTTGGGATAGAGGAAAAACTGGAAGCCGGCGGCATAGAGGGCTGAGCCGATGAGGATCTTCAGATAGGACATGACCCACTCGCGGGCCGTCTTGCGCTGCTGCATGGCCTCAGTCCTCCAGAAGCGAGAGCTGCTCGTGGCCCAGGTCTTCCTCTTTCAGCAGCGCGCCCAGGGCCGGGATGCTGCGCACGCGGTAGCGCGCCGGGTTCCGGATGAGGGTGTCGGAGAGCAGCTTTGCGTCCGTGACCGCGAATTTCGGCTTCATGCGGGCCACGCCCACGCCCTGGGTGCTGCGGGTGGTCTTGGGTTGCAGCAGCGCGGTGGAGAAGATGATCGCCCGCCCCTCGCTGGTGAAGAGGGCGCACTCCGTCTCTGCATCGAGGGGCAGCACGCAAACCAGCGGCGACTTATCGCTGCACGCGGCAGTCAATCGCTTGCGGTTGGTCTTGGTGGCGTAGCACTCCAGGGGCACGCGGCCGACCTTGCCGTTGGCGTAGACCAGCAGGATCTGTCCGGAATAGTCCCCGGGCAGGATCAGCGACACCACGCTCTCCCCCTCATCAAAGCCCAGCTTGCCGGGCAGGTAGGTGCCGAGGGCGCTGGCCTTGGTGTCCTCAAAGTCCGCAAGGCGCGCCTTATAGCACTGCTGCCGGTCGGTGAACACCAATATCTCGGCGCGGTTGGTGGTCTCCCAGGAGGCGGCGGGGCCGTCATTCTCCTTATACTTCTGCTCCCCGCCCATGCGCAGGGAAAGCGGCGTGATCTTCTTGAAATAGCCCTCCCGGGACAAAAAGACGGTGACCGGATAGTCCTCCACGGTCTCCTCCTCCGCCGGCTCGTCAAGCTCGTCGGTGAAGACGATGCCGGTGCGGCGGGGCTGGTCGTATTTTTTCATCACGTCCTTCAGCTCGGAGATGATGATGGACTTGACCCGACGGCGGGAGGAAAGGGTGTCCTCCAGGTCGGCGATCTCCTTTTCCAGCGCGTCGGTCTCCTCCACGCGCTTGAGGATATACTCGCGGTTGATGTTGCGCAGACGGATCTCCGCCACATACTCGGCCTGCACCTGATCGATGCCGAAGCCGATCATCAAATTGGGGATGACGTCCGCTTCCTTCTCCGTCTCCCGGATGATTTTGATGGCCTTGTCGATGTCGAGCAAAATTTTGCCCAGGCCCTTCAGAAGGTGCAGCTTTTCCTTTTTCTTCTGCAGATCAAAGTACACCCGGCGGCGGACGCAGTCGGTGCGCCAGGCGATCCACTCGTCCAGGATCTCCTGCACGCCCATGACCTTGGGGTTGCCGCCGATGAGGATGTTGAAGTTGCAGGCAAAGGGGTCGGTCAGCGGGGTCAGCTTGCCCAGCTTGGCCATCAGCTTTTCCGGGTCGGCGCCGCGCTTTAGGTCGATGGTCAGCTTCAGACCGCTGAGGTCGGTCTCGTCGCGCATGTCGCTGATCTCGCGTACCTTGCCGGATTTCAGAAGCTCCGCCACCTTGTCCATGATCTGCTCGGCCGTGGTGGAATACGGGATCTCGTAGATCTCGATCATGTTCTCCTTGGGCAGATAGCGCCAGCGGCTGCGCACGCGGAAGCTGCCCCGGCCGGTGCGGTAAATCTCCCGCATCTCCTCCGCGTTATAGAGGATCTCGCCGCCTGTGGGAAAGTCCGGCGCGGGCAGCGTGCTCAGAATGTCGTGGTTGGGGTCGCTGATATAGTTGATGGTGGTCTCGCAGACCTCGCTGAGGTTGAAGCCGCAGATCTGGCTGGCCATGCCGACGGCGATGCCCATGTTGGCGCTGACCAGCACGTTCGGGAAGGTGGTGGGCAAAAGCGTCGGCTCCAGCATGCTGCCGTCATAGTTGTCCGTCATGTCGACGGTGTCCTTGTCGATGTCGCGGAACAGCTCCGCGCACACGGCGGAGAGCTTGGCCTCCGTATAACGGGGCGCGGCATAGGACATATCCCGGCTGTAGTGCTTGCCGAAGTTGCCCTTACTGTCCACAAAGGGCGTCAGAAGCGCCTCATAGCCGCGGGAGAGGCGCACCATGGTGTCATAGATGGCGGCGTCGCCGTGGGGGTTCAGCTTCATGGTGGAGCCGACGATGTTGGCGGATTTGGTGCGTGCCCCGGTCAGAAGCCCCATTTTGTACATGGTGTACAGCAGCTTGCGGTGGCTGGGCTTGAAGCCATCGATCTCCGGGATGGCGCGGGAGACGATGACCGACATGGCGTAGGGCATGTAGTTGCTCTCCAGCGTTTCGGTGATAGGCTGCTCCAGCACCTCGGCCCGCAGGCCCTCCACGCCGGGGTCGGCCACAGGCTTTTTCCTGGGTTCTTCGGATTTTTTTCTTGCCATTTCGTGCCCTCCCCCTTAAGAAATGTCCGCCAGGTCCAGAAAGCGGCTGCCGTTTTCGGCGATGTGGTTCTTGCGCCCGGTCAGATCATCGCCAAGCAAAAGGTCGAACATGGCGGCGGTGCGCTCAGCGTCCTCGGGCATGATCTTGATGAGGCGGCGGGTCTCCGGGTTCATGGTGGTCAGCCACATCATCTCCGGGTCGTTCTCGCCCAGGCCCTTGCTGCGCTGGATGGTGAGCTTCTGCCCCTCCAGCTCGGCGAGGATGTCCGATTTCTCCTGCTCGGAGTAGGCAAACCAGGTCTTGCCCTTGCAGCCGATCTCGTAAAGCGGCGTCTCGGCAATGTAGACATAGCCCTCCCGGATCAAAGTGGGCGTCAGCCGGTAGAGCATGGTGAGGATCAGCGTGCGGATCTGATAGCCGTCCACGTCGGCATCGGTGCAGATGATGACCTTGTTCCAGCGCAGATTCGCCAGGTCAAAGGAGGAGATGTCCTTGTTGGTCTTGCTGCTGACCTCCACGCCGCAGCCCAGCACCTTGAGCAGATCGGTGATGATCTCGCTTTTGAAGATGCGGACATAGTCGGCCTTGAGGCAGTTGAGGATCTTGCCGCGCACGGGCATCAGCCCCTGGAACTCGGCATTGCGGCTTTGCTTGCAGGCGCCCAGGGCGCTGTCGCCCTCGACGATGTAGATCTCGCGCACGCTCAAATCCCGGCTGCGGCAGTCCACGAACTTCTGCACCCGGTTGGAGATGTCCATGCTGCCGGTCAGCTTTTTCTTGATGTTCAGCCGGGCCTTCTCCGCCGTCTCGCGGGAGCGCTTGTTGATGAGCACCTGCTCGGCAATGCGGTCGGCCTCGGCCTTGTTTTCAATGAAATAGACCTCCAGCTGGGCCTTGAAAAAGTCCGTCATCGCCTCCTGGATGAAGCGGTTGGTGATGGACTTTTTCGTCTGGTTTTCATAGCTGGTCTGCGTGGAGAAGCAGTTGGTTACCAGCACCAGGCAGTCGGCCACGTCCTGGAAGCTGATCTTGCTCTCATTTTTCTGGTACTTGCCGATTTTTTTGATATAGGCGTCCAGCGCGTAGACAAAGGCGGTGCGGGTGGCCTTTTCCGGCGCGCCGCCGTGCTCCAGCCAGCTGGAGTTGTGGTAGTACTCGATGCGCTGCACGGTGTTGGAAAAGCAGAAGGCGGCGGAGAGCTTGACCTTGTATTCCGGCTTGTCCTCGCGGTCGCGGCCGCGCTTTTCCGTCTCAATGAAGTACGGCGCGGTCAGCGGCTTTTCCCCGGCGATTTCCGACACATAATCGCGGATGCCGTTGTCATAGCGGAAATCCTGGGTTTCAAACTTGTTCGGGCCCACCTGGTCGCGGAAGCGGAAGGTCACCCCCGCGTTCACCACCGCCTGTCGGCGCATGATGTCCGTGAAGTATTCCGCCGGGATGTCGATGTCCGTGAACACCTCAATGTCCGGGCGCCAGCGGAAGCGGGAGCCGGTCTTTTTCCGGTCCGTGGGCTCCTTCAGAAGCTCCTGCCCCTTCTTCCCCACCGGAACACCTTTTTTGAAGTGCAGCTCATAGCGGAAGCCGTCCCGATAGATCTCCGCGTCAAAGAATTCGGCGGAATACTGGGTGGCGCAGCTGCCCAGGCCGTTGAGGCCCAGGGAATATTCGTAGTTCTCGCCCTCATTGTTGGCGTATTTTCCGCCGGCATAGAGCTCGCAGAAGACAAGCTCCCAGTTGTAGCGCTTCTCCTTCTCGTTCCAGTCCACGGGGCAGCCGCGGCCGAAGTCCTCCACCTCGATGCTCTTGTCGGCAAAGCGGGTCACGATGATGAGGTCGCCGTAGCCCTCTCTGGCCTCGTCGATGGCGTTGGAGAGGATCTCAAACACTGCGTGCTCGCAGCCGTCCAGCCCGTCCGAGCCGAAGATGACCCCCGGGCGTTTGCGGACCCGGTCCGCGCCCTTGAGCTGGGATATGCTTTCGTTGCCGTATGCGGCGGTTTTCGCTTTTGTCATGCCTTACGCTCCTATGTCTTTCCATAGTCTCCCTATTTTATCAGTTTATTATATCCGATTCGCTGCGAGAAATCAAGATATTGTTGTCGCAAAAGCATACGGGCGGCAAATCTTGCGTAGAATGCAACAACGGGGCTGCCTTTTTTCTGGCAGCCCCGCCGCGCCGGAAACGCAAACCTCTACCCCGCCGGCACTTGACTCAAGCATTTTTCCGCGACCGCACCGCAGCGGCCGTTCGGTTTTCATCCGCTGCGGCGCCCTGATATGATCGCGTGCCGTGCGGGGAAACCTTTTTTGTTGAGTCCGGCATCAGTATGTGCGGCAAAGCGTCTCTTATGCCTGGCAGATGGCGGTTAAAAATCCAAAAAACGGCATATACTCTCTGCACTTGACGAGGGGGGTATAATCATGGTAAGAAAAAGGAAATTGCGCCGGGCGATGAAAGCGCGCATCGAACAGGGCGCGGCGGACGTGCTGGCGCTGCAGGGCGAGCTGGCGGCGGCCTGGGGCCGCTTCAACCGCTCTGCCGACGGCCCGGCGGCGGAGGCCGCCATTCTGGAGCTGGGCGCGCTCGACCGCCGCTACGGCGCGGCGCTGTCGGCGCTGAAGGCGCTGGAACATGAGGCGCAGGGAGGTTTTTCCGATGATCGCTGCAATCGTAATTCTGCTCATCGTGGGCTTCGGGCTGCTGGGGATCCTGCTGAAGCTGCTGAAAAAGCCGATCAAGTGGGCGTTTAAGCTGCTGCTGCACGCCCTGTTCGGCTTCATTTTCCTGTTCGTCTTCAACTTTGTGGGCGCGTGGCTGGGCCTCAGTCTGGAGCTGAACTGGCTGAACGCCATCGTCACAGGTGTGTTCGGCATCCCCGGTGTGGTGGTGCTGCTGATTTTGAAATACCTGTTATAATTGCTGCGAAGGCAAAAATCGCCCCCGGCTCATTTGTGAGCCGGGGGCTTTGTGCATTTGGGGGTTAAACTGCGGGTTCATTTGTGCTCTGAGAAGAGCAGCGAACTCCGTTTTCGTCCACGGTGACGGTGTACCAGTAGCTCACGGCCGAACCGTTCTTCTCTGTCTCATGCAGATAGTAGGTGCCGTAAGGCAGCATGCCGCTCCACAGCAGGCCGACGTTGCTGGTGACAGCGTCACTGACGAGCGGCGTCCGATCCCAGTTGAGGATGTCGAACTTCGCGCCCGGTATCCAGTTGAAGGTCGTGCTCGTTTTACGGAGAACCGCCATGCGCTGCGCCGTGCTGACGTTCATCACGCCGTACTTTGCAACGTCCAGCGCGGGGGCATCAAGCCGCTCGATCCGGTACTCGGGGCCAGTGAAGCTGCCGAGGTATTCTTCTCCGATGGTTACCCGGTATTTCACTGTATTCTCCACATAGCCGTCGGGCTGGTTGGTCTCCTTCATGTAGTAGACCCCGGGCACGACTTTGAAGTACACGTTGTACTCCACGCCGTTCTCCCACTCGGCATAGGCTGCAGCGGATTCAGCATAGTTGCGCTTCCCCACCGCGGTCTTCAGCGGGACGACCGTCGTGCAGTCTTCATCCGAATACAAGGTGAACCGCGCGCCGGCAAGTGCTTTGCCGAAGCCGTCCGTCTTCCGGAACAGGATATCGATGCCCGAAGTGCCCCAGATAATGTGGGCCTTGCCCGCTTCATCCAGAACGACGCCGGTCAGATAGCCGGTTCGCTCACCACCGGAGGTGGTGTTGTCATCCCGGGCGTTTCGGAACGCCGTCAGGCCATCGGGCGCGGTGCTGCCGGTATAGATCGCGAACTGCGTTTCCTCTCTGTAGTGCTGCGCCGCCTCCGGCCAGACCCAGATGCTGCCCTCTTCGCCGGTCAGATTGCCTGTCACCACAAGGGATGTTGCCGGGGTGTTGTCCCCCGCATAGCCCGCGATGTAGATATCCTGCCGGGACTGGGGGTAGTCCTCGCCGCCGTTTTTGGCGCCGGCTTCCGGCGCGACCGTGGAAATGTTGCCGGAGAAGTCCGGTGCGGCGGAGACGCGCATGGTGCTGCCCTGGGCGAGGTAGATGCCTGCGCCTGTGGCGGCACTGTTGTCCTGGATCGTTCCGCCGTTCATTTCAAGGGTTGTTGTGCTTCCGACATACACGGCGCCGCCGGAGTACTCTCCCGTCACGCGGCTGTTTTTCAGCGTTGCGCCTGTGGTGATCGTGAGAGCGGCACTTGTAGCTTCGGAATGGATGATGCCGCCATTGGTTTCAACCTCCTTGTTGTCGCCGTCCAGCGTAATGTTCATCAAGGTCAGGTTGTAATTGTTGGTGATCATCGGCCCTTCGAAGTCGCCGCGTGTGATCACGCTGATGGTCTCCGGTCTGCCGGGCACATAGGTTCCGGGATACTGGTCCGTATCGCTTGCAAGCGCAGACGTAAGTGTGACGGTTCTGTAACGGCCAAGCGTCACGCCCTGCGTCAGCGTGCAGTCTTTCAGAAGCTTGATCTTACGCACAGTTGCCGTTCTGCCGTTCTGATAGGTAAAGGTGCTGTTGCTGTTTACAGCCTGGAACCCTTCCTCCAGCGTTCCGTACACTGCGGGAACCCCATTCACATACAGCAGCTGGTCATTTCTGTCGGTGATCTTGCAGACCACGCTTTTAAACTGTGCGTAAAACACAATGTCATCGTTGTCTGTTTTCCGGAAGACAGAGATGGTATCATTCAGGTGGTAGTAGCGCGATTCAGCATTTGGTACTTCCTCCGTTGTCCACCCCAGGAAGACAAGCGAGTCAAGACTCGGATTCCGTTCCTCGATTGTGTAGATGCGGTTTACTTCATCTACGTTAAAGTACACATCTGCTGTTCGCACTTTTCCGCCGCCGTACAGAGTGCCGTTTTTGGCATTAAAGGTGATCTTCGGCTGGGTATCATTGTAGACGTAGAAGCTCCGGGTTTCTTCGTCCTGATGGATGGGAAGCGTCCGGTTCTGCCCCTCCGGGGACGCAGTGACCGTCCAGCTACGCGTATTGTCCGCCGACACTGTCAAGGTCCATTCGCCTGCCGGCAGCACGGTATTGGTGGCAGAGCCAGTTTTGGTTTCCTTCAGAACGTAGCTGCTGCCGGCAGTGAAGGACGCGGCATTGCCGCCCGCAGTTTCTGCGCCGCTCCAGGGAATGATGATATTGCCGTTTTTGTCACTGGTGCCCGACCAGACCTGCACGTCCTTG
>SVKR01000128.1 GCA_015068365.1 Oscillospiraceae bacterium | reverse complement strand
TCGCCGTGGCCTTGGTCAGTCCGGCGATGTAGCCCAGAAGGGCGGGGGAGGCGGTGTTCAGATCCGCGCCCACAGCGTAGACGCAGTCCTCCACCACGCCCTCCAGCGCCTCGCTCAGGCGGGCCTGGGGCATGTCGTGCTGATACTGCCCCACGCCGATGGCCTTCGGGTCGATCTTCACCAGCTCCGCCAGCGGGTCCTGCATCCGGCGAGCGATGGAGACGGCGGAGCGCAGATTCACGTCGTATTCCGGGAATTCCTCCGCCGCCAGGGCGCTGGCGGAGTAGACCGAGGCGCCCGCCTCGCTCACCACCATGTAGCTGACGCCGGGGTGGTCGCGCAGCACCTCCGCCACAAACTGCTCGGATTCCCGCGAGGCGGTCCCGTTGCCGATGGCGATGGTCTCAATCCCGTGCCGCCGGATGAGCCGGTCCATGACGGCCTTCGCCTCCGCCACCTTCCGGGCCGGGGCCGTGGGATAGATGACGGCGGTGTCCAGCACCTTGCCGGTGCCGTCCACCACGGCCAGCTTGCAGCCCATGCGGTAACCGGGGTCGAAGCCCAGCGTCACCTTGTTGCGCACCGGCGGCTGCAGCAGCAGCGGCTTCAGATTCAAAGCAAAGTTGTGGATGGCGCCGTCGCTGGCGCTGTCGGTCAGCGCGCCGCGCATCTCCCGCTCCATGGAGGGCTGCAGCAGCCGCTGCCAGCTGTCCTCCACGGCGGCGCGGACAAAGTCCGAGGCGCTGCGGCCCGGGATGACGAACATGCGCACAAGCTGCGGCAGCACCTCCGCATCTGGCACGTCGACGCGCACCTTCAGCCAGCCCTCCTTCTCGCCGCGGTTGATGGCGAGGATCTGGTGGCCTTGCAGTTTACATAATGTTTGGCTGAACTCATAATAGAGGCGGTAGACGGAGTCGGCGTCCTTCGCCTGCTCGCTTTGCAGCCGGGCAAAGCGCATCAGGCGGTCCCGCAGCATTTTCCGGGCGTCCGCCGAATCGGAGACGGTCTCCGCGATGATGTCCGAGGCGCCGGCCAGGGCCTCCTCCACGGTGGCGACGCCCAGCTCTGAGTTTACATAATCAACAGCAAGCACGTCCGGGGCAGGCTCGTCCTTCTCCTGGGCCAGCAGACGCAGCGCCAAAGGCTCCAGCCCCTTTTCCCTGGCCATGGAGGCCCGGGTGCGCCGCTTGGGCCGGAAGGGGAGATAGAGGTCCTCCACCTCGCTCAGCGTTGATGCCGACGCGATGGCGGCGCGCAGCTCCTCCGTCAGCGCGCCCTGGGCCTCGATGGCGCCCAGCACCTCCTCCCGGCGCTTTTCCAGGTTGCGCAGCGCGCTTAAACGCTCGTTGAGCGTGCGCAGCTTGCCGTCGTCCATGCCGCCGTGCAGCTCCTTGCGATAGCGGGCGATGAAGGGGATCGTGTTGCCCTCGTCAAGCAGTTTGACGACAGCAGCGACATAAAGTTCCTTCTCGCCCAGTTCATTTGCCAGCAGAGTGATGATCTGATCCATTGCGTTGCTTCCTTTTCCGAATGATTTTACGCCCGCCGCCGGGCGCCGTGGCAGTGAAATGCCCGGCTCGAAGCAGAGCCGGGCAGTTTCAGCGCGGGGACGACTCAGGCGGATGCCGGGCGGGCGCGGTTCAGCAGCAGCTGCACCGCGATCACGCCGCCGACGCAGATGACGCCGATGACGTCCGTGACCAGGCCGGGGTAGATCAGCAGCAGGCCGCCCACGACGGTGACGATGCGCAGCAGCCAGTTGATCTTGCCGCGGAAGAAGCCCTCCAGCCCCATTGCGATGCCGAACATGCCGATGGCGGAGGTCAGGATGGAGAGCACGGCGTTGAGGAAGCCGTTATTCATCAGCAGCAGACCGGGCTCCAGGGAGAAGACATAGGGGATGATGAAGGCGGCGATGGCCAGCTTCGTGGCATTGATGCCGGTTTTCATCGGGTCGGATTTGGCGATGGCGCTGCCGGCGTAGGCCGCCAGGGCCACGGGCGGAGTGATGTCCGCCACAATGCCGAAGTAGAACACAAAGAAGTGGGCCGCGATCTTCGGGATGCCGATGGTGATGAGGATCGGGGCGCAGGTGGAGGCCATGATGCAGTAGTTGGCCGTGGTGGGCACGCCCATGCCCAGCACGATGCAGCACAGCATGGTGAGGAACAGGGCGATCAGCGTGCCGAGCATCGGGTGGGGGATGGAGCTGGAGATGGCGATGACGCCGCTGATCAGGCGGGAGGCCAGGCCCGTGACGGTGATGCACCCGGCGATGATGCCCGCCATGGAGCAGGCGACGGCCACGGTGATGCAGCCCCGTCCGCCGGACTCCAGAGAGTTGACGATGAGGTCAAAGAGGCGTTTTCCGGCGACGGCGGGCAGTTTTTTGCCGGTCTGCGCCGCATCCTTTTTGCTGTCGATGAACAGGGCGGGGAGGGAGACCAGGATGGAGAGGACGATGGCGATGGAGGCGCTCCACTGCAGGGAGCGGATGTTGGCCGAAACCAGCCACACCAGCACCACCAGGGGGATCAGCAGATAAATGCTCTTGACCAGCAGGCGGAAGCGGGGCAGCTCGCTGCGGGGGATGCCCTGCAAACCAAGCTTCTTCGCCTCCAGATGCACGGACATGAAGATGCCGGCAAAATAGAGCACGGCGGGCAGAATGGCCCACAGGGCCACCTGACCGTATTTGACGTCCATGTACTCCGCCATGAGGAAGGCGGCGGCGCCCATGATGGGGGGCATGATCTGGCCGCCGGTGGAGGCGGCGGCTTCCACGGCCGCGGCGAACTCGGGGCGGTAGCCGGTTTTTTTCATCATGGGGATGGTGACGGAGCCGGTGGTGACCGTGTTGCCCACGGAGGAGCCGGACACCATGCCGCACAGCGCCGAGGAGATGACGGCCACCTTGGCCGGGCCGCCGGAGGATGCGCCGGCGACGCAGTTGGCC
>SVKR01000127.1 GCA_015068365.1 Oscillospiraceae bacterium | reverse complement strand
GATGGAGCAGTTGTAGATGATGATGTCCGCGTTCACGGCGGTGTTGTAAAACTCCTCCATGCTCATGTTCACGGTGGAGAGCTTGCCGGTGTCGTCCTCCTTGCCGAGGTCGGTGAAGATGTATTCGCCGCCGGCCAGCTTGATCATGGAGGGGAGGTAGCCCTCGCTCTTATAGGTCACCACGTTGCCGGAGGTGTTGACATAGAAAAACGCTACGGTCTTGCCGGTGGACGCCAGCGATTCCAGCGCCTTGACCTTTTCTGTCTGCCCGGTGAACACGGCGTCGGCCTGCTCCTCCAGGCCAAGGATCGCGCCGTAGACCTTGATCCACTCCGTACGCCCCAGGGGGTGGTCTTCGTAGCTGGAGCGTTCCACCACGGTCTTGATGCCGAGCTCCACCAGCTTCTCCTTGACCTCCGGGTTGTGGAGGATCATGGTGGATTCAACGGCCAGCTCGCATGCGCCGGCCAGGAGCATCTCATAGTCCGGGGCGTTGTATTTCCCGGCGTAGACGAAATCGCCGTTTTCCATGGCGCGGACGGCGTTTTCCGTGTACCAGGTGCGGCTGCCGACAAAGGAGATGCGCCCCAGCGCGTCCAGCGCGTCGAACAGCGCCATGGCGCTGGTGGCGGGCAGATAGATGTGGTCCACGGGCTGCTGCAGCACCACCACGTCCTTGTCAAGCCCGCCGGGAACGGGCTTGCCCTCCGGCACGACGAGCATCTTGTCGCTGTTGGCCATGTCGATGTAGCGGTAGCCGCCCTCATAGCAGTAAATGGCAAACTGGTCGGCATAGACGAGCGGCACCGTGCGCTCATAGGTCAGCCCCTCGATCTTCGGGGCGTCCTCCTCGCCGGGGAGGGGGGCGGCTTCGGCCTGGGCGGGCTGGGCCGCCGCCGTGGCCGCCGGGGCGGGGGAGGGCGCGGGCCTTTCGCCGCAGGCCGCCAGGGAAGCCATAAGACAAAGCGCCAGGAGCAGCGCGATCATTCGGTTCAGCTTCATAGGGATATCCTCACTTCTTCTTGCTGCGCGTGCCCAGCACGATGCCGCCGCCGATGACCGCTGCCGCCGCCACGGCGATCAGCACGATGCCGCTGACGCCGAGGCCGCGGGCGGGGGCCGACTCCGCCGCGGGGGCGCTGCCGGATGCCGGCAGGGACGCGGCGGCCTGCGTCGGGACAGGCGTGGGTTCCGGCGCGGGCTGCGCCGTTGGTTCCGGGGTCGGTTCGGCCGTGGGCGCCGGGGTCGGTTCCGGGGTCGGTTCCGGGGTCGGCTCCGGGGTCGGCTCCGGCGTGGGCTCGGGCGTCGGTTCGGGCGTGGGTTCCGGGGTCACCTCGGGGGTGGGCTCCGGTGTCGCCGCCGCAGCCTCCGCCGCCGGGATGCTGCTGCCGTCGATGACGATGGCGTACTCCACCTCAACGGGGGCGGACATGGCGGTGGTCAGCGCGGTGACATACTGCCGTCCCAGCGTGGACACCGGGACGCGCAGAAAGGTGCAGGTAAAGGTCTCGTCATTGATGATGGGGGTGACGGTGCCCAGATCGGTGCGCAGCCAGTCATACTGGGGCGCGTGGGTGCGCGGGTCCATCCGCTCGATGGTAAAGTCCACGTACAGCGCGCCGCCCTCCACATGGACGGTGCAGACCGACCAGGCCACATTGTGCCGGCCCAGTCCCTCCATGGAAAAGGGGACGGTATAGTCGCCGTCGGCATAGTCCGCCGCGCGCACAGGCAGGGCCAGCGCCGCCAGCAGCAGCATCCCCACCAGCAGCATCAGAGGCAGGGCATAGGATCGTTTCGTGTGCATAGTAACCCCTCCAGAAAAAAATGCCTGCTTCCGAAGAAGGCAGGCACCCGGACAAAACGGCGCAAGCCGCCGCGCATGATCTCGCGGCGGGGCGAAAGCGTGGCTGCTGCCTTACTCGGAGGCTTCACCACGCCGGGCAGACAGATCTCCTGGCTTGCGGATTTCGGCGTTTCGGGCGGCGCCTTCTCATGCCTGCGCGGCACAATGGCATACTGCTGCCCTGCTCCCCGCTTACAGTGACCGGATCGTCCAGGACTTGCACCTGGTTCCCTGTGCTGCACGACGAAGCATATAGTTATGTGATGCTGAAATATAATATCAATAATATCCCCGCTTTGCAAGACCTTTTCCGCATGACCGTCTTGTCCGCGCATCCGTAAAAAAGGCCGGGGACGGCGATGAACCGTCCCCGGCCCGAACTGCTTGGAGAGGGGAAAACCTCAGCGCTCGGAATCTTTTTAGGTAAATCACTAGAGAATCGCCGCTGCCTGACACAGTTTTTCTTCGTGGGCACCCCCCGCGGCGGGGCGGCTTGACGGGGCGGGCCGCGGGCGGTAAAATAACAGATATATGTAACGGGAAGCAAGCATCGCCGGGGAGCAGAGCGGCCCCGGCGCGAAGAAGGAGGTAAACAAAGCGCATGAAGCTGACGGAGCTGCTGGAGGCGGACCGCGAGACGCTGCTGCGCACGCTGCGCGGCGCCCGGAGCCCGGAGGAGGCCCGGGAGGCCCTGGAACGGGAGCTGGAGCGGCTGCTCTTTGCCTATCATGACGCCGCGCCCTCCGACCGCGCGCGGGAGACCGCCGCGGCCATGATCGGGGCGCTGAAATCGGCGCTGCCGCTGCTGGAGTGCCGGGGCGAGGTGAAGATCTGGGAGCACCGCCCGGCCCGGCGGGGGATGCATCTGGGCGCCGCGGCCCTGGTCCTGCTCATCGCCGGGTGCGTGCTGTGCCTGGGCGCCGCGGCGCTGATGCTGTACCACGCCATGCCGGCCTGGAGCGCGGCGCTGCCGCCCCTGGGCGGACTGGCGCTGGCCCTTGCCGGGGCGAAGTGCGCCCGCGACGGGCGCAGCGTGCCGGAGCGCAGGGCGGAGGCCGTGACCGACTGGGAGCGGGTGTATCGCACGGTGCACACCGCGGCGCTGGTGATGGACCAGACGCTGGAGGAGCAAGCCGCGGCGGAGCGCTGGGAAAGCCGCCGCCGCAGCGCGGAGACCCCGGCGCTGTCAAGTGCGGAGGCGGAACTGCTCGCCGCGCTTCTGGAGGCATATTACAGCGGCGACGGGGCGTACGCGCTGGACGCTTTGGGCGCCGTGCGCCACTATCTGCGCGCCAAGGGCGTGGAGACCGTGGACTATGCCGCGGACAGTGCCCGCTATTTCGACTGCATGCCCGGCGAGCGCAGCGCCACGCTGTGCCCGGCGCTGCTGCAAAGCGGTCAGCTCCTGCGCCGGGGCACGGCCACCGTGCCGGAGCGCAGGTGAGCCGGGAACGGAGGGAAGCGATGGACCGTTATTTTGGATTCGACCTTGGGGACGCGGAGAGCGCCCTGTCCCGTTTGGACGCCGCGGAGCTCGCCGCGCCGGAGGAGCTGACCGTCGCCGGGGCGAAGAGCTTTGTCTCGGCCTGCGCCGTCACGGCGGAGGGCGGATTGCTCATCGGCGAGCAGGCCTGCTATGCCGCCGGGGTGACCCACCGCCATCTGCGCTTCAAAAGCCGCTTTCTGACCGAGCCGGCCAGCGCCGGGGAGATCCGCAGCTTCGCCGCCGGCGTGCTGGGTGAGCTGTACGAAAGCGGCGCGCTCATCAAGGGCGAGGACTGCTGCTTTTACATCGGCTGCCCCGCGGGCTGGGACCGCAACGCGCGCGAGGACTACCGCGCCATCTTCGAGCGGGCGGGCTATCCCCCGGCGAAGATCGTCTCGGAATCCCGCGCCGCCATGGTCAGCGCCTGCCAGTCGAAGCACCTGCAGGTGGGCTATGACATCCTCTCCAAAAGCGTGCTGGTGGTGGACATCGGCTCGTCCACCACGGACTTTGCCTACATCCTCGGCGGCCGGGAGGCGGAGATGGCCACCGGCGGCGAGGTGTTTCTGGGCGGCGGCGTCATGGACGAGGTGCTGCTGGATGCATGCGTGGACGCCTCGCGCGACGCGAAGGAGCTGCGCCGCGTCTTCGAGGAGAGCGACGCCTGGAAAAGCTACTGCGCCTTCAAGGCCCGGCGGCTGAAGGAGCGCTATTTCTCCGACGAGGCGTACTGGTCGCAGCAGGAGTGCAGCGAGACCGTGCTGGTGCGCTATCGCCGCGCGCTGAAGCTGAAGCTGCGGATGGACCCGGACATGGCGCGCGCTCTGCTGGAGCAGGGCACGCCCCACCTGGGCGGGCGCAGCTTCCGCGAGGAGTTCACCGCGGCGCTCCGCCAGGTGCGCGCCCAGACGGCAAATCGCCCGCCGGAGCTGCTGTTCCTCACCGGCGGGGTGTCCCGTTTGCCCCAGGTGCGCGCCTGGTGCCGGGAAGCGTTCCCGGAGGCCGTGGTGGTGGCGGGCACGGAGCCGGAGTTCTCCGTGTCGCGCGGCCTGGCCTGGAGCGGGCGCATCGACGAGCAGCTTCGGCAGTTCCGCCGGGAGATCGAGGAGCTGCGCCTGTCGGATGCTGTGGAGCGCATCGTGCGCGGGCGCATCGGCGCGCTTTACAGCGCGGCGGTGGACGCGCTCATCGACCCGGTGATCGACGAGGTGGTGATGCCGGTGTTCGACCGCTGGCGCGATCTGGAGCTGGAAACGCTGACCGATGCCGACCGGGCCCTGGCGGAGGAGCTGGCCGCCTGGCTGCGCACCGACAGCGCCATGCAGCGCCTGGTTTCGCCCATCACCGAATGGCTGCGCCCGGTGGCGGAGGACCTGGAGACCTACACCGTGCCCATTTGCGTGCGGCACCACGTGCCCTTCCAGGCGCTGAACCTGCGCTCGTATCTCTCGGCGGAGGACATCGACATCCGCCTGGAGGCCAAAAATCTCTTCCCTGTGGAGGAGATCACCTGGCTGATCGACTCGATCATTTCCCTTCTGGTAGGTCTGCTCTGCGGCGGCAGCGGCGTGGCGCTCATCTCCAGCGGCCCGGCGGGGATCCTGGCCGGGGCCTCGGCCTCGCTGCTGCTGCTTCTGCTGGGGCGGGAGCGCATGGAGCGGGCGATCCTGGCCGCCGACATGCCCAAGCCCATGCGCAAGCTGGTGCCCCGCGCGGCCTTCCGCGCCCGGCTGGACAGCGTGGCAGGCTCGCTGCGGCGGGAGCTGGCGGAGCGCTTTGAGACGGAGAAAAACGACGAGATCACCGCCCGGATGGTGGATGAGATCTCCCAGCAGATCGAGCGCTGCCTCGGCAAAATGGCCGAGGTGGTGGAGATCCCGCTGGGCTGAAGAACAGGGAAACGGCTGTGCTTCCGGCACAGCCGTTTTCCTTTTCCTGTTAAAATAAAATCTTTTCGTTGTCCTGCCGTATCTGACGCTTGAATTTTGTTGACTTTGTCCTGTCATTTTCCGGCAATACGGCTTGATGCGGCTGGGATTCTTTGATATAATCTAAAATGATAAAATATGGGCTTTGTACCCATGTAAGCAGGTATTGGAGAGGATACGCCGGTGGCAGAGGTCAACAGAACCGAATATTCCGCCCGCAACGCCGCCGTCGGCATGGCGGCGAAGGTGCTGTGCATCCTCTTCGGCTATGCCACGCGCATCGTCTTTGTCCGCATGTTCGCCAGTGACCTGGTGGGCGTCAACGGGCTGCTGCACAACGCGCTGTTTGCCTTCGCCCTGCCCATGCTGGGCATCGACACGGCGCTGGTCTACGCCATGTACGCCCCGGTGTCCCGCGGAGACGTGCCGCGCCAGCAGGCGCTGCTGCGGCTTTACCGGCGGGTCTACCTGGTCTTTGCCGCGGGCATCGCGGCGGCGGGCGCGGCGCTTTACCCCTTCCTGCCCATGCTCATCGGCCGCAGCGTGGAGGGCCTGGGCGGCATTTACGCCCTGTTCCTCGCCGCGGTGGTCTGCTCCTATCTCTGGGCAGCGCCGGGGCTGGTGTTCCTCGTCTATCAGCGCAACTATGTCAATGAGATCCTGATCGCCGTGGGCCTGCTGGCCCAGAACGTGCTGCAGATCGCCGTGCTGCTGCTGACCCGGAACTATTACCTGTTCCTGGCCATGAACGGCGCGTGCACCCTGGCGCGGAACCTGTGGATCTCCCGCAAGTGCCGCCGGGAATACCCCATGCTCTTTCCGGCGGAGGCGCCGCGCCTGCCCAAAGCGGACCGGCAGGGCATCCTGCGCGACATCCGCGCCATGCTGGTGCACAAGATCGGCATGGTCATCATCAACAGCACCGACAACCTGATCCTGACGGCCATGTTCAGCCTCACGGCGGTGGCCCGCTACGCCAACTATTACCTCATCCTCGGCTCGGCGGAGGAGGTGCTGCACCGCGGCATCGCCGGCATCACCGCGAGCGTGGGCAACGTCGGCGTGACGGAGGACAGCGCCTTTGTCGGGCGCATCTTCCGCGTCAGCGTTTTCGCGGCCTTCTGGGTCTATGCCACGGCGGTCTCGGTTCTGTTCGCCGTGCTGCGCGGCTTCATCGCGCTGAGCTTCGGCGCGGACTATGTCCTGCCCCAGTCCCTCACGGCGGTGATCTGCCTGAACCTCTATCTCAACGGCATCCGAAACGCCACGCTGGTGTTCCGCGACGCGCTGGGCCTGTTCCGCTATGACCGCTGGAAGACCGTGGTGGAGGCGCTGGTGAACCTGGGCGTGTCCATTCTGCTGGCCAGGTGGCTGGGCATGGTGGGCGTTTTCCTCGGCACCACGGTCAGCATCGTGCTGATCTCCATCTGGGTCGAGCCGCTGATTTTGTACAAAAAGTATCTGAAAACGCCGGTTTTGCCCTATTTCACCCGCTTTCTCGCCTATCTGGTCTCCGCCGTCGCGGCAGCGGCGCTGACCTGGTTCCTCTGCCGCAGCATGCCCGAGGGGGCGCTCGGCCTGCTGCTGAGCCTGCCCATCTGCCTGACCGCGCCCACGGCGCTGCTGCTGCTTCTGTGGCACCGCAGCGAGGAGTTCCGGGTGCTCTGGGGCATCGCGCTGCCGTATCTGAAGCGGCCCGTCACGCGCCTGCGCGGCGGCGCGGCCAAGGACGGAGAGGAGGCCGGGCGCGATGGCTGACAGGAAAAGCCTTGTGCTGCGCGCCGCCGCCGGGGGCTTCTGGCTGGTGGACACGGCCCAGACCGGGCGGCCCTACCGCGCGCCGCTGCGCTTAAACGAGACCGGCGCGGAGATCTTCCGCGCGCTGCAGCGCGGCGAGACCCCGGCGGACATCGCCCGGGCCATCGCCCTGCGGGAGGGCATCGATGAGGAGACGGCCCTGACGGACGTGGAAGAGTTCTGCGCGGCGCTGGATCAGATGACAGACTAAGCCTGTGAGGTCGAAGATATGAACGTGCTTTTGATCGGCGGCTCCAACAGCCTGCTGAATCAAATGATCAAAAAACTGAACAAGGAGGGGCACCGCGTCTCCATCCTGACCGGCTCGCGCTTCCGCATGGAGAAGTACGAGCGGGTCTTTGAGCGCTATGACTTCACGTATGACGCGGTGAACCTGCCGGAGGTCTTCACCAGCGTCAGCCCGGATGTGACGGTGTGCATGGGCGCGTTTGACAGCAGCTACCGCTGGCACAACGACCAGGGGGAGGCCGTGCAGTTCATCGCCGGGCTCATGAACCAGCTCACCGCCTTTTCCAGCCTGCGCCGGGGCAGATTCCTTTACCTCTCCTCTGAGATCGTGTTCAACGGCACCTCCCGCATCCCCTACGGCGCCGACGACAACGGCGACGCCGTGGACTATCGCGGCCTGGCGGTGTCCCAGGGCGAGGAGCTGTGCGAGAGCTTCCGCATCAACCGGGAGCTGGACATCGTGACCGTGCGCCTGGGCGGCTATTACTACCTGCCCCGTTCCCTGGGGCAGATCGACACCGTGGTGGCGAAGATGTGCTTCGACGCGCTGACCGAGCGCCGCATCCATGTCCGCCCGGACGCGACGATCTCCCTGCTGCACGAATCCGACGCGGTGCAGTTCCTCTATCAGCTCATGACCGCGCCGCAGCACGCCCGCCACCGCTATCAGATCTCCTCCGGCCGGGAGCTGACCCAGGCGGAGCTGGCCGAGACGGTGCGCAAGGCCTTTGCCGACGCCCGGCCGGGCGAGAAGGAGATCCAGATCGTCGAGGAGAAGTCCGGCGGCGGCAGCTGCACGGCGCTGGACAACAGCTCGTTCCGGGACGAGTTCGGCATCAACCGCGTCCGGGACGAGCAGGCCAGCGTGGCCGAGATCGTGGGCTATATGCTGCGCAACGAAAAGGTGTTCCGCCAGGACCTGGACGAGTCCGTGCCCTGGTACCAGCGGCTGCGGAAAAAGCTGGGCGGGGTCATGAGCGCGATTTTGCCCTTTGTGGAGAACCTGGTGCTGTTCATCCCGTTTTTCATGCTGAACAACCGCGCCGTGGACAGCGCCTATTTTTCCAAGGTGGATTTCTACCTGCTCTATGTCCTGCTGTTCGCCGTGGTGCACGGCCAGCAGCAGGCCACGGTGTCCGCCATCCTGGCCACCGCGGGCTACCTCTTCCGCCAGGCCTACGGCCGCGGCGGCTATGACGTGCTGGTGGACTACAACACCTACATCTGGATCGCCCAGATCTTTGCCATCGGCCTGATCGTGGGCTATATGAAGGACCAGCTGCACCTGCAGCGCAGCGAGGCGAAGGAGGAGCACTCCTTCCTGGCCGAGCAGATCGACGACATCAAGGAGATCAACTCCAGCAACGTGCGCGTCAAGGACGCGATGCAGACCCAGATCATCAACCAGTCCGACAGCATCGGCAAGATCTATGAGATCACCTCCACGCTGAACCAGTATAGCTTTGAGGAGGTGCTGTTCTACGCCACGGAGATCCTCGGCAGCATCATGGACAGCCGGGACGTGGCGATCTACACCGTGGACAACGGCGCCTACGCGCGGCTTTTCACCGCCACGTCGCCCACGGCCCGCGCGCTGGGCAACTCCGTGAAATACGTGGAGCTGGAGGGGCTTTACGACGAGATCATGGCCCACCGTGTGTACATCAACAAGGAACTGAAGCCCAAGCTGCCGATGATGGCCTCCGCCCTGTACGAGGGCGACGCCGTGCGCATGATCCTCATGGTCTGGAACCTGCCCTGGGAGAAGATGACCCTGGGCCAGGCCAACCTGCTGGCCGTCACCGGCGCGCTCATCCAGAACGCCGCCCTTCGCGCCAGCCGCTATCTGGACGCGCTGCGCTCCGAGCGCTTTGTGGGCGAGACCCCCATCCTCAACGCCAGGGAGTTCAAGGGCCTGGTGGGCGCGTACACCGGCGCGCGCGGCCGGGGCCTGACCGAGTATTCTCTTTTGCAGTTGGATATGGCCGCGCCGGACTTTGCCGAAGCGCCGTCCGACGGCGCCGCCCCGGCGGACACGGACGAAGAAGCGCCCGGGAAGAAAAAAGACAAGGACAAGAAGGACAAAAAAGACAAAAAGGACAAGGACAAGAAAGACAAAAAAGACAAGAAGGACAAGAAAAAGGACAAGACGGAGGAAGGCGCATCCGTCTCCGATGCCGAGCCCGCCGGGGCGGAGGAAGTCGCCGACGAGGCCCAGCTCATCTCCCGCCAGATCCGCCCGCACGACTATCTGGGCGAGGGCGAAGACGGAAAGATGTACGTCCTGCTCACCAACACCGACGCCGCCGGCGCGTCCATCGTCGTCGGCCGCATGAACCGCTCCGGCGTGCAGTGCCGGATCGTGGAGCACCTGCCATGAGCGGCGGAGGGAACCTGCCCGGGGTGCTGACGCGCGCCATCGGGCCGCTGCCGCTGTGGTTCGGCCTGCTTTTGCTGGGGAATCTGCTGGTGGTGGCGCTTTACTGGCTCGTTCGCCGGCTGCGCCGCCGGGAGCGGACGGAGAGCTTTCGCCTGCGCTGCCTGGTGATGCTGCTGTGCCCGCTGGCCGGGCCGCTGTTCTTCTTTTTCGGCTGGCTTTACTACCGCCTGTTTTTCCACAAGCCCGTCGATCTGGACGACGTTATTTTCAGCAAGGACCGCACCAAGAGCTTCCTGAAGGCCGACGAGGAGCGCGAGCGCAACTTCGTCCCCCTGGAGGAGGCCATCGCGGTCACCGACCAGTCCAACACCCGCGCGCTGATGATGGAGGTCGTGCGCCGGGACATCAGCAATTCCATGGCCTCCATTTCGCTGGCCCTGTCCAGCGACGACAGCGAGGTGTCGCACTACGCCGCCAGCGTCCTGCAGGAGACCCTGGGCAAGCTGCGCATGAACTTCCAGAAGCTCTGGCGCCACATCCGGGATCTGGAGCAGGAGGTGGCGGAGCACGACACGGAGGATGGGCCGCTGCGCCTGGTGAACGACAGCCAGGCACAGGAAGCGGCGCAGGCCGAGCCGGAGTCGAAGAAGCTGCAGTCCGACGCGGAGAAGGAGCGGGAGCGCGAAAACGCCGTCGCCGTCGCCATGTACCGCGAGGAGCAGCGCCGCGCGCGCAACAAGGAAGAGTCCTATCGCCAGGGCCTTCTGGCCCGCGACGGCGCCCCGGACCCCTCCGCCGGCAGCATCACCGAAAAGCTGGCCGAGGAGATGGACTGCGCCCACAACCTGCTGGACAACCTGCGGCAGGTGCTGCAGCAGAAGGTGTTCAGCGAGCGCGAGCAGCGCCAGTACACCGAGATGATGGAGCAGGCCGCGGCGCTGATCGACCTGCGCGACGTGCTGACCGCCTATGAGCTGGATGCGCTGACGGATGCGCTGCTGGACCAGCGGGAATATGACCGCTGCCGCACCTGGTGCGAGCGCTCCGCCGCGCTGTATCCGAAGGCGCTGAGCAGCATCACCTCCCGGCTGAAGCTCTGCTATGCCCTGGGGGACCGCGAGGCGTTTTTCGACGTGATGCGCGAGCTGAAAAGCTCCGACGTGCCGCTGGACCACGAGACGCTGGAGATGCTGCGCGTCTTTCTGTGATTTGACTGATTTGAAGATTTGAAACGGGAGAACGGGCCTTGGGTCAGTGGTATTGGATAAGTGAATATCTGCGGCTGATGCTGGCCTATGGCTTTGTGCTGTATGTCTGGCCGGCGGTGGTGTTTGAGAAGCACCTTGCCGGAAAGTCCCTGCGCTATCGCTTCGCCTTCTGCGTCACGGTGCCGCTGCTGCTGGCCAACACGGTCATATTGCTGCTGGGGCTGGTGCACGCGCTGCGCCCCTGGGTGATCAGCACGCTGTTTTACTGCGTGTTCGCCTGGCGGCTGCTGCGCAACCATCCGCCGCTGAGGGCGCTGGCGCAGGACATCAAGGCGCTGCACCACGAGACCATGACGATGCGCCGGCTGCTGCTGCGCGCCGGGCAGCGCGCCCGCGACGGCGTGCGGGCCTGGCTTGCCCCGGTGCGCGCGCGTCTGCGCGGCCGCTATGCGGAGTTTGCGCTGCTGCTGGTGCTGCTCATCTTCGGCACGCTCTATTTCAGCTACGGCGCCTTTGACGAGCACTCCTACGGCTTCGGCGACGAGTATGTCCACCACCAGTGGATCCAGGGCCTGGTGGAGGGCAAGCCCTTCGTCAAGGGCATCTATCCCGAGGGGCTGCACTGCATGGTCTACCTCACGTGCATGTCCTTCGGCATCCGGCTTTACTCCGGCGTGCTGTTTTTCGCCGGCGTGCATGTGCACATCTTCCTGCTGAGCGCCTGGATCTTCATGCGGGAGGTCTTTCGCGGCCGCTACACCCCGCTGGCGGCGCTGGCGCTGTTCCTCTGCCTCGATCAGCTCTGCGTGAACGAGGTGTTCGGCATGTCGCGCCTTTCCTGGACGCTGCCGCTGGAATACGGGCTGTACGCTGTGTTTTTGAGCGCCGCCTGCCTCATCCGCTTTTTCCGGCGGGTGGCCCGGGGCGCGCGCGTGACGCTGCACCCCCGGCGGCCGAAGGAGTGGGGCATCCTCCATGACCCGGACGTAAGCCTCTTCGGCGCGGCGGTGGCCGCGTCGCTGGCAGTGCATTTTTATGTGACGATCATCGCCGTGTTCTTCTGCGGCGTGACGGCGCTGGTCTTTCTCCGCCAGCTGATCCGGCGGGGCAGCATCCTGCCGCTGGCCGTGGCGGCGGTGCTGGCGCTGGCGCTGGCCGTGGCGCCCATGGGCGCGGCCTTCGCGGCGGGCTATCCACTGGAAAAATCCCTCTACTGGGCCATCGGCGTCATCGAGGGCAATGCCGACGAGGTGGAGGCCGCCAACGTCGCCGGCGACGTCACCGCCGCCTTCCGCGACCGGGAGGAGCGGGACACCGCCGCCGAAGCGGAGAGCGCGGAGGCAGCCGAGGGTGCGCCGGAATACAGCCTGGGGCAAAAGCTGCTGTGGCTGGCCCGCGACAAGGCGGAGACCCTTTACCGCGAGGGCTATGCCACGCTCTATCCCGGCGTGCGCTCCCGGCTGATCCTCATCGCCACGGGCTTTGCGCTGTGCGCATCGCTGCTGGGCCGGGTCATCCTGGGCCTGCGCGACCGACACCGGCGCAAAACCGCCGGGGAGGACGACCCGCCGCCGGAGATCACGCGCGACCGCTTCAACGGCATACTGGTGACGGCGCTGCTGAGCGTGGTGCTCATGGCCATGTACAATGCCGAGGCGCTGGGCCTGCCGCAGCTGGTGGCGGGGTCCCGCCTTTGCTCCACGGAGCAGATGCTGCTTGTGATGCTCTACGCCGTGCCGCTGGACTTCGTGCTGGCGCTGCCGGAGGGCACCCGGCTCCGTCCGCTCGCCGGAGTGCTGGGCTGGGCCGCCGTCCTTGGCGTTTACGCCCTGGCGCAGCTGGGCGGATTTTTCCACAGCTATCCCTACGTGGAGCTGACCCGCTACAATGCCGCCACGGAGCTGAGCAACCGCATCATGGACACGCTGCCGAAGCAGCAGTACACGGTCATTTCCACATCGGATGAGATCTACCAGATCATCGGCTCCGGCTTTCACGAGGAGCTTTTGACCTTCCTGCAGCGGGAGAGCGACCCCAGCTATACGATCCCCACGCCCTACCTGCTGCTGTACATCGAAAAGCACCCCATCCAGTACGCGCAGTACCACTTCGCCAGCGGGCCGCGCTGGCTGGCATGGGAGGACTATCCGCGCTTCTATCCCGCGGTGGGCAGCCAGTGCCCGGAGATCCTTCACGGACAGATCAGCGACGCCGACGCGAAGAAACCCATCCTCTACGGCGCAAAGCTCTCCGACACCGCCGCCACGCTGGAAGGGCGCACCATCATGGAGTCCAGGGCCTGGGCCTGGTATCAGACCTTCAGCGCCATGCACCCGCGGGACTGCAGCATCGTCTATGAGGACGAGAATTTCCTCTGCTGCTGCATCACCCAGAACCCCGCCTCGCTCTACACGCTGGGCGTGACGGCAAGGACGGAGGGCGGCACATGACGCGAAAACGCATCGCCTGGGTGACCGGAATCATCGTGCTGCTGCTGGCAGCGGGGGTATGGCTCATGGCTTTTCGCTCAGCGCGCTGGGTTTCCGCCGTTTCCGCGGCGGAGATGCGCGAGACAAGGGAATCTCTGAATAACCCCGACCGGGGCTTTTACCTGATCCACGGCATCGTGATCTCCGACGGCATGGACGCGGCGAAAACGGTGCAGGACAGCTATGCCTTTGACAGCGGCCGGCGGCTTTCGCTGCTGGATGTGAACCTCTGCGCCTATGCCGGCGGCGACATCACCGACGCTGGGCTGCGCGCGGTCAGCGCGGTCTTTGAGGCCCTGCCCCGGGACATGCGCTATCTCGTCCGCTTCGTCTATGACTGGGACGGGAAAAACATGGAGACCGAGCCGGTCAGCCGCGCCATCGTGGAGCGGCACATGGTCCAGCTCGCCCCGGTCATCAACGCCAACGCCGAGCGCATCTATACGCTGCAGGGCCTTTTTGTGGGCAACTGGGGCGAGATGAACGGCACCCGCTACATCGGGAAAGAGCACTGGCGCGCCCTGGCCCGCACTCTGGCGGAGGCGACGGACGACAGCATCCTGCTGTCCGTGCGGATGCCGATGCAGCGCCGCTGCGTCTGCGGCGACGGGGAGACGGCGGAGGCCGCCCCCGGCGTCAGCGCGCGCATGGGCCTTTTCAACGACGGGATGCTGGGCAGCTACAGCGACCTGGGCACCTACAGCGCCAGCACTGAGCCGGTGGCGGACTATTACGCGCCCTGGCGCCCGGCGGAGGAGCTGGAGTATGTGGAGGAGCTGACCCGCAGCGTCCCCAACGGGGGCGAGGCGGTCTGTCCGGAGGGCGGCTGCTCCCTGGCGGAGGCGGAGCGCTATTTCCGCGCCACCCACGTCAGCTATCTCAACGACGACTATGACCGCCGATTGTGGGACGCCTGGGCAGAGGAGACCGTGTCCGGCGGCGTCTGGGACGCAGTGGACGGCAAGACCTACATCCGCGAGCATCTGGGCTATCGCTTCGCCGCGCAGCACGCGCGCGTGCGCTATGACTATCTGCGCAACCGTCTGACGGTGGAGGCCGACGTGCAGAACGTGGGCTTCGCCCCGGCCTATTTCCCGCTGCAGCCCCAGCTTCTGCTGCTGCGCGACGGGAAGGAATGTGCCCGCTTCCCCTTTGACGGTGATCTGGCGACGCTGTGGGGCGGCACGCATGAGACGGTCTGCACCCTCAGCGCATCCGTCCCGCTCGGGGACGTGGCGCCGGGGGACTATGAGCTGGCGCTGCTGCCGGAAAGCGGGCGCGGCGTCATCCTGTTCGCAAACGACACGCGCATGAAATCCGGCGCGGTGATCATAGGGGGCATCACGGCAAAATGATCTCCAGACGGCAGTACTTTTCCATTGTACTGATCATGGTCGCCGTCTTCCTGCTGTTCCAGGGGACCCAACTGGGCCGGGAGCACTGGGGACGCGAGCAACAATTAAACGGCAATGCCGGCGAGACGCATCTGCGCAGCGACGCGGTCTGGTCCGCGCCGACGCCGGCGGCGGACGGTACCGATGCCGCTCAGCCGGACGGCGCGCGGCAGGGACTTGCCGCCGGGCGCATCGTCTGCCTTGCGCCGGAATCTTCGCCGGAGGCGGCGGCGGCGGCGCAGTGGGCGCGCTATGCCAAGCGCAGCCTCAGCTTCGCCGCGTCGGCGGAGGACGCCGCCTGCGCCGCGGCGCAGCTGGTGCTGGTGCCGGGGGATGCCCTGGCCGGGCAGACGGACGCGCTGAACGCGCTGACGGCGCGGGGAGTCAACCTGCTGTGCCTGTCCCTGCCCGACGTGGAGACCGTTGAGAGCGACGATGCGCTGCGCGCGCTTCTGGGCATCGGGCGCATCTACCGCCCGGCGGTGACGCTGGAGGGGCTGCATCTGTTCGGCGGCTTTCTCCTGGGCGGGGAGCGCATCTACGTCCCTGAGAGCGAGGAGGAGGCGGCCCGGCGGCAGGACCTGCCGCTGGAAACGCCCTGGTACATCGTCCGCGGCGGCACCGAGACCTATCTGCAGGGCGTGCTCTCTGACGCGGACGCCGCCGTCATGGAGGCGGAGGGGCTGAAAAATGAGGACCGCCCCGCCATCTGGTGGCGGCACCACAGCGGCAGCGCGGAGGTGTTCGCGGTCAACGGCCCTTACATGGCCGACCCGGCGGTGGCCGGGGGCGTGCTGCAGGCGGCGCTGTCCCGGCTGGAGGAGACCTCGGTGTACCCGGTGCTGGACGCGCAGGTGTTCTCCGTGGTGGATTTCCCCGCGCTCAGCAACGAAAACAGCGAAGAGCTCCTCGGCCTGTACGGCCGGGAGATGACGGACATCACCGGGCAGATCATCCTGCCCAGCCTGGTGCCGCTGCCCAACCGCTTCGGCATCATACTGACGGCCTTTGCCGCGGCCCAGACCGACTACGGCGACAACGCCGCGCCCCAGATCGGCCTGCTGGGCCAGATGGGGAAGACCCTGCGGGAGATGCACAGCGAGCTGGCGCTTTCCCTGCACGCCCGGGGCACGACGCCGCTGGCGCTGCGCCTGGCGGAGGATTCCGCCGCCCTGGAGCGCGAGCCGGAGCGCGTGGCCGTCTCGGCCGTGTGGGCCGAGGACGCGGAGCTTATCGAACTGGCCGGGGCGGACGCGGGCTGCCTTGCCGACGTGCGCACGGTGCTGACCGCGCCGAAGGATGGCGCGCCGCCCGTGGAATATCTCAGCGAAAACGTGACGCTTCTGCGCGCTACGGGCGACGCGTCCGGGCACAGCTTTTATCAGGATCTGCGTCTGCTCTGCCGCGAGACCAGCCTGGGCTATGACTGCAGCTATTGCGACCTTTCCACTGTCTGGTACCCGGAGGAGGAAGGGGATCTGTGGCAAAAGCGCGTGGAGCAGGTGGTCAGCAACATCACGACCTTCAACCGGCCCTTTGCCGCGTTTGAACACGTGACCGCCTCGGACTGCGACGCGAAGGCGCGGCGCTATCTGCTGATCGACTATGAGCTCTACCGCCGGGACGATGTGATCACGCTGCTGGTCACGCCGGCGCCCACGAAGTGCAGCTTCGTCCTGCGCCTGAACGGCGAGGAGATCACGGACATGACCGGCGGCGACTGGAGCGAGATCGAAAGCGGGGCCTATCTGCTGCGCTGCGAAAGCGGTTATGTGGAGGTGCACGTGGCCCCCACGGGGCCGCTGGCGGAGCTGCGCGGCTGAAAAGGAGGGAAACCGACATGCGAATCTGCTTTGTGGCGGAGGGCTGCTACCCCTACGCGGTGGGCGGCGTTTCCAGCTGGATCGACGGCATGATCCGCGCGTTTCCCAACGTGGAATTCGTGCTTTTGACCATCGTGGCCGACCGCAGCGTCCGGGGCGACTTTGCCTATACCCTGCCGGAGAACGTCACGGAGGTCTATGAGGTCTACCTCAGCGACTTGGACTGGTCCCGCGCCGGACGCGGCGGCCAGCGGCGGCTCACGAGCTATAAGCATGAGAGCCTGCGGGCGCTGGTGCTGAACCGCCAGTGCGACTGGGACACGATCTTTGACCTGTTCCGCCGCCCGGAGATCTCGGTGGACGGGCTTCTGATGGGTGAGGAGTT
>SVKR01000126.1 GCA_015068365.1 Oscillospiraceae bacterium | reverse complement strand
GCTGCAATGGTCGATCAGCTTTGGAACCTGTTCCGCGAGACCGGCGACCCGATGGGGTATCTGCTGTACAAAGCGGAGCAAAAGAAGCAGCAACAGGAGAAAAAACCGGACAAGGCCGCCCAGGCGCCCGGAGAGGGCACGCCGCCTGCGTCCGTCTGAGGATGAGTTTACATACTATGTTTCTCACGACAAAAGCGCTGGTTTTGCGCGAAGTAAAATATAAGGAAGCGGACAAGATCCTGACCGTTCTGACCGAGCGGGAGGGGAAGCTGACCGTCAAGGCGAGAGGGGCGCTGCGCAAAGGCTGCAAGTATGGCGCATCGGCCCAGGCGCTCACCTATGCGGAGATGACGCTCTTCGGCAACGCGGGGAAGTGGAGCATCAACGAGGCGGAGACCATCGAGCAGTTCCTCGGCCTGCGCGAGGACATCAGCGCGCTGGCACTGGGGAGCTACTTTGCCGAGATGCTGGAAGCGGTTTCGGATGAGGACATCCCCAATCCGGAGCTGCTGCAGCTGGGGCTGAACAGCCTTTACGCGCTCAGCCGCGCGCTGTACCCTGCGGCGCACATCAAGTCCGTTTTCGAGCTGAAGCTCATGGGCCTGTGCGGTTTTGAACCGCAGACGGAGTTTTGCCCCGCGTGCGGAAAGCAGCCGCCGCAGGACCCGGTGTTCTCGCTGAACGGCGGCAGCGTCCACTGCCGCTCCTGCCCGCCGGGGACGGCGGGGGTATCGCTGCCGGTTTCGGCGGAGACGCTGGACGCCATGCGCCACATTGCCGCAGCGCCGCCGAAGCGCGTGTTCGCCTTTCAGATTCCCGACGCTGCGGAAAAGCAGCTGGCCGATTTGGCGGAGGCCTATTCCGCCGTGCAGCTGGAGCGGGGCTTCGGCGCGCTGGATTACTGGAAAAGTCTTCAGGTACGATAAGGAGTACATATGGACCGTTACGAAAAATCCTGTATCACACTGGAACTGCCCGCCGTGCTGGAAATGCTGGCCGCCGAGGCCGGAAGCGAGACGGCGAAGGAGCGCTGCCGCGCCCTGAGCCCGGCAAAGCAGCGCGGCGAGGTGCTGCGCCGCCTGGACGAGACCAGCGAGGCCAAGGGGATGATGGTGCTGCGGGGCAGCCCGTCCTTCTCCGGCTGCAAGGATGTCCGCGGCCAGCTCGCCCGGGCGGACATGAGCGGCATTCTCAATACGCGGGAGCTGCTGGACATCGCCGCGCTTTTGCAGTGCGCCCGGCAGGTGAAGGCCTACGGCGAAGGGGAGCGCGCCGACTCCGGCGCGCTGTCGGCGATGTTCCGCTCCCTCAGCGCCAACCGCTATCTGGAAGAGCGCATCACCACCGCCATCGTCGGGGAGGACGAGATCGCCGACGCCGCCAGCGCCGAGCTGTCTGACATCCGGCGCAAGCTGCGCGTCGCCAACGCCAAGGTGCGCGAGGCGCTGCAGAAGATCATCAGCTCGCCCAGCTATTCCAAGGCCCTGCAGGAGCCCATCATCACCACCCGCTCCGACCGCTATGTGGTGCCGGTGAAGGCCGACCACAAAGCGGCGGTGCCGGGCCTGGTGCACGACATCTCCGCCTCCGGCGCCACGGTGTTCGTCGAGCCTATGGGGGCGGTGAAGGCCAACAATGAGATCCGCGAGCTGCGGGCGAAGGAGCGGCAGGAGATCGAGCGCATCCTGGCGGAGCTGAGCGCGGAGTGCGCCTCCTTCCGGGAGAGCATCGAGCGGGATTTTCTGCTTCTGGTGGACCTGGACGTGATCTTTGCCAAGGCAAAGCTGAGCTACCGCATGGACGCGGACGCCCCCGCCATCAGCGAGCGGGAGTTGAATCTCAAGCGCGCCCGCCATCCGCTGCTGCCGAAGGACAGCGCCGTGCCCATCGACGTGCGCCTGGGCGGAGAATTCGACACGCTGGTGATCACCGGGCCAAATACCGGCGGCAAGACCGTGTCCATCAAGACCATGGGGCTGCTCTCGGCCATGGCGCTGTGCGGGCTGCACATCCCCGCCGCCGACGGCAGCTGCGTGCCGGTTTTTGACCGGATCCTGGCGGACATCGGCGATGAGCAGAGCATCGAGCAGTCCCTGTCCTTCTCTGCCCACATGACGAACATCGTGGGCATCCTGGACGACTGCGGCGAGCGCTCGCTGCTGCTGTTTGACGAGCTGGGCGCCGGCACCGACCCGGTCGAGGGCGCGGCGCTGGCCATCGCCATCATCGAGCGGGCCCGCAGCCTGGGGGCAGTCATCGCGGCCACCACCCACTATGCCGAGCTGAAGGTCTACGCCACCACGGAGAAGGGGGTGCAGAACGCCTCCTGCGAGTTCGACGTGGATTCGCTGCGACCGACCTACCGCCTGCTCATCGGCATCCCCGGAAAATCCAACGCCTTTGCCATATCCCGGCGTTTGGGGCTGCCGGAGGACATCATCAACGACGCGAAAAACCGTGTCAACGCGGAGAGCGCCAGCATGGAAGAGGTGCTGGAAAAGCTGGAATACCAGCGGCAGATGCTGGAGAAGGACAAGCTGGAGACCGCCAGAAAGCTGCGGGAGGCGGAGGAGAACGCCAAACAGTCCGCGAAGCTGAAGGCGGAGCTGTCTGTGCGCTTTGAAAAGGCGGACGAGAAGACCCGGCGGGAGGCCCAGCGCATCCTTGACGACGCCCGCCGCCAGGCGGAGGCCGTCTTTGAAGAGCTGGACCGCATCCGCAAGCTGGAGGCGAAAAACAAGGACCACCAGGAGGTCAACGAGGCCCGTGCGGCCCTGCGCCGCAGCATGAACGCCTCGGAGGAGGCGCTGGCGGAGCAGTTTGACGCACCGGCAGAGGAGCAGCGCACATCTGCCCGCCCGGTCCGGGCAGGAGATACGGTGCTGATCCGCTCCATGAACGTGAAGGCGACGGTGCTGTCCGTTGCCCCGGACCGGACGCTGCAATTGCAGGCCGGCATCATGAAGGTCAACGCCCGCGAGGACGAGGTGCTGCTGCTGGAGGAGGCGAAGACCGAGGTGCGCTCCGTGGCGGAGCGCTCCGCCGCCGCGCTGCGCTCGGCCAGCGTGCCCAGCTCCGTCGACCTGCGCGGGCTGATGAGCGACGAGGCCGTGCTGATGATGGAGCGCTATCTGGACAGCGCCGTGATGGCGAAGCTGCAGCAGGTCACCATCATCCACGGAAAGGGCACCGGCGCGCTGCGCCAGGCGGTGCAGGCCGCGCTGAAGCGCAACCGCGCCGTCAAGAGCTTTCGCAACGGCACGTTCGGCGAAGGCGAGATGGGCGTAACTGTGGTGGAACTGCGCTAAATCCGCGTCGGGCTTTGACTTTTCTTCGTGGAAAACGCCAAATCAAAAGAAATCCATTGACGATTCTGGCACCGTTTGGTAAAATATCAGTACAATTCCAACAGTAAGGAGCGTGGAACTATGGTCATTAAAAGCGTTACGATTAATAACCAGGTGGGGCTGCATGCCAGACCCGCAACGTTTTTCATCCAGAAGGCCAACGAATACCGCTGCAGCATCTGGGTTGAGAAGGATGACCGCAAGGTGAACGCCAAGAGTCTTTTGGGCGTCCTCTCCCTGGGGATCGTCTGCGGCACGACCGTGAACATCATCGCCGACGGCGCGGATGAGCAGGAGGCTGTGGATACTCTGGCTGAGCTTGTCAACTCCAAGTTTGAGGAGTAACGCACGGTTTGACACATTACAGGGGCGTGTACATAGGTTACACGCCCTATGTTTTTTCAAAGGCAATATGACAAAGAATAAAGCGATCGTTGAAATCCTGCTCTGCGCTGCGCTTTGGAGCATCGCGGGCATCCTGATGAAGCAGATCCCATGGTCCGGCTTCGTGATCGCGGGCTTTCGCAGCGGCATCGCCGGCGTGGTCATGGCGCTGTACATGGCGGCGCGGCGGCTGAAGCTCACCGTCAGCCGCCGCAGTGTGCCGGGGGCGCTGGCCCTCTGCGCCACGATGACGCTGTTTTCCGTGGCCAACAAGGTCACCACCGCGGCCAACGCCATTGTGCTGCAATTCACCTGCCCCATCTGGATCCTGCTGCTCTCCGCGGCGTTTTTGCACAAGCGCTTCCGCCGGGCCGATCTGCTGGCGGTGGGCTGCACTTTTCTGGGCATCGTGCTTTTTTTCATGGACGGGCTGCGGGCCGGGAACCTCTGGGGCAACTGTGTGGCCCTGGCCTCGGGCCTGACCTTCGGGCTATACTATATGAGCCTGGGCGACTGCCCGGAATCTGAGCGCATGAGCGCCGTGCTCATGGCGCATTTTCTGACCTTTCTGATCGGAGCCCCCTTCACATTCACGACCCATCCGGCCGTCAGCGCCCCGGCGATTTTGTGCCTGCTGGCCCTCGGCGTTTTTCAGCTGGGCATCCCCTATGTCCTCCTGGCCCACGCCTCCGGCTGGTGCCCGCCGCTGATCTGCGCGCTGCTCGGCGCGCTGGAGCCGCTGCTGAACCCGGTGTGGGTGGCGATCTTTGACGGGGAAATACCCGGCGTCACGGCCCTCATCGGCGGCGTCATCGTCATCGCCGCAGTGACGGCGCTGTGCATCTATGACGCGCGGGAGGAGGCGCGGACATGCTGAGCGAACTGCTGGAAAAGGCAAATAAGCTGCCATTGCTCCCCGGCGTTTACATCATGCACGACGCCCGGGGCGAGGTCATCTATGTCGGCAAGGCCAAAAAACTGAAAAACCGCGTCACCAGCTATTTCCACGGCGACCATCTGCCCAAGGTGGCGGCCATGGTGGAAAAGGTGGCGGACTTTGACGTGGTGGTGGCCGGGTCGGAGTTTGAGGCGCTGATACTGGAAAACTCCCTCATCAAGCGCCACATGCCCCATTACAATATCCTTCTGAAAGATGACAAGGGCTACCCCTTCATCCGCCTGGACATGGGGGAGGCCTATCCGCGCTTCACCGTGGTGAACCGGGCGAAAAACGACAGCGCACGCTATTTCGGCCCCTTCGGCGGGCGCAGCGCCACCTTTGACATCATCCGCACGCTGCAAAAGGCCCTGCTGCTTCCCACATGCAGCCGCGTCTTTCCCCGCGACATCGGGAAGGAGCGGCCCTGCCTGAACTATCAGATGGGCCTTTGCGCCGGCTACTGCCGCCCGGAGGCCGACCCTGCCGACTACCGCGCCGCGGTGGAGCAGGCGGCCATGGTGCTCTCCGGCAAGACGGCGGAGCTGAAAAAGACGCTGACGGAGGAGATGGAGCGGGCGGCGGAGGAGCTGCGCTTTGAGAATGCGGCGTCTTACCGTGACCGCCTGCGCGCCATCGAGCATCTGGGCAACAAGCAAAAGGTCATCGCCACGGCCTTCGCGGATACGGACGCCATCGGATTCTTCCGCGGGGCCAAGACCTGCTTCGCCGTGCTGCATTACAGTGACGGCGCCCTGGCCGGCAAGGACTTCGAGCTGACAGAGGAGCCCGTGGAGGAGGACGCCGAGGCGGTCTCCCGCTTTGCCGCACAGTACTATGCCCGGCGGCCCGCCCTGCCGAAATCCCTGCTGCTGCCGCTTCAGGCCGAGGACGCCGAGGCCCTGGCGCAACTGCTCAGCGAGACGGCGGGGCACACCGTGCGCGTCGAGTGCCCCAAACGGGGGGACAAGGCCGCGCTGACGGAGGCGGCCTGCGTCAACGCCCGGGAGGAGGTGCAGCGGGCCACCACCGCCGCCCAGCGCCGCAGCAAGACCCTTGAATGGCTGCAAAAAACGCTGGAACTGCCCACGCTTCCCCGGCGCATCGAGGCATTTGACATTTCCAACACCGGCAATTTCGGCATCGTGGCCGCCATGACGGTGTTCGTGGACGGAAAACCGCTGAAACGGGATTACCGCAGGTTCCGCATGAAGACCGTGGAGGGGCAGGACGACTATGCCTCCATGCACGAGGCCGTCACCCGGCGCTACGCCCGGTGCATCGCGGGGGACGAGAAGTTTGCCGAGGTGCCGGACCTGCTGCTCATCGACGGCGGCGACGTACACGCCGGCGTGGCAGAGGCCGCGCTGGCAGAGCTGGGCCTCATCCTGCCGGTATTCGGCATGGTGAAGGACGACCACCACCGCACCCGCGCGCTCATCACCAGCGCCGGACACGAGATCGGCATCGTCGGCAACCAGGCGGTGTTCTCCTTCATCGGCACCATCCAGGAGGAGACCCACCGTTTTGCCATCGAATATCACCGCACGCTGCGCGCCGGCACCATCGCCTCCCGGCTCGACGAGATCCCCGGGGTGGGGGAGGTGCGCCGCAACGCGCTGCTGAAGCACTTCAAAACCATCAAGGCCATCCGCGCCGCCACGGTGGAGGAGCTGAAAAGCGTCCTGCCCGCGCCCAGCGCGCAGGCCGTCTACGATCATTTTCACAGGGAAGAGGAGGATGCGCCATGCGCGTCATCACCGGCATCGCAAGAGGAAGAAAACTGAAAGAGCCCCAGGGCTTCGACATCCGCCCCACCACCGACCAGGTGAAGGAGGCCATCTTCAACATCTGCCAGTTTGACATTGAGGGCCGGCGGGTGCTGGACCTGTTCGGCGGCACCGGCCAGCTGGGCATCGAGGCGAAAAGCCGCGGCGCGCAGCAGGTGGACATCGTCGATTCCGCGGCCGACTCCGTCCGGCTGATCCGGGAGAACGTGAAGCTGACGGGCCTTGACGTGCGCGTGGTGCAGTCCGACGCGCTGCGCTTTCTGGAAAGCTGCGGCACTTACGATCTGATTTTCGTCGATCCGCCCTATGACAGCGGCCTTGCCGAAAAAGCGCTGGCGGCCATCAAAGCGTTTGACATCCTGTCGAAAGGTGGTATAATAATCTGCGAAACACGCGCGGAAACCACTTTGCCGCCCATGGAAGCGCCCTATGTGCTGCGCAAGACCTACCGCTACGGCAAGGTGCGCCTCACAACTTTTACAAAGGAAACCGATGAAGCATGACGACAGCCATCTATCCCGGGAGCTTTGACCCCATCACTCTGGGACATCTGAATATCATCCGCCGCGCCTCGCGCATCTTCGACAAGGTGGTGGTGTGCGTGATGGTGAACAGCGCCAAGCACCCCATGTTCACGCTGACGGAGCGGATGGAGCTGATCGAGCGGGTGGTGAAGCGCCTGCCCAACGTGCAGGTGGACACCTCGGACATCCTTCTGGCCGAGTATGTCAAGCGCTATGAGCGTCCTGTGCTGCTGAAGGGCCTGCGGGCCGTGTCCGATTTCGAGTCGGAGTTTCAGATGGCGCTGATCAACAACAACCTTAACCACAATCTGGACACGATCTTCCTGCCCAGCAGCGAGAAATATACCTACATCAGCTCTTCCGTGGTGAAGGAAATGGCAAAATACGGTTCGGATCTCAGCAAGTTTGTCCCCCGGGAGATTTTGAACGACGTAATAGAGAGATCAAAACAACAGGAGGTTTAACGGGATGGAGAATGAAGTTCTGGAGCTCATCGAGATGCTCTATACCATGGTGACGGAAGCCTGGGGCGTTCCCCTCGGCAACGAGAAATGCATCGTGGAGCGCGACAAGGTGCTGAACCTCCTGGACGAGATCAAGGCGCAGCTGCCCGCCGAGGTGGCGGAGGCCCGCCGCCTTGTGAATGCCCGCAACGAGTTCATCGGCGGCGCCAAGCGGGAGGCGGAGGCCATCCGCAAGGCCGCGGAGGACCGGGCCCGCGAGATGGTGGAGGAGCAGGAGATCGTCGTGGCGGCAAAGACCCGCAGCAACGAGGTCCTGTCCCAGGCGGAGAACCGCACCAGAGAGCTCTACCGTGTCGCCAACGAATACGTGGACGATGCCCTGCGCCGCACGGAGGAGGCCATCAACTCCGCCCTCAGCGAGGTGCGCCAGTCCCGCACGAACTTCCGCGCCGCCGCCGGCACCACCGCCGGCCAGAGCGCCAAACCCTCCGGCACCATCGGCTATATGAGCGCCGACGAGCTGAACGAGACCTGAGGTTCTCGCCCGGAAAACACCAAATATTCACACAGATCCAGCGCTCCCCCACAGCATCTTGTGGGGGAGCGCTTTTTGTTTGCCAAGATTCTGAAAAAGTTGGGCAGAACGCCAAAAATAGATTGAAATAAGGGGATTTTTTCTAAAAATAATGCTTGCTTTTTCCGGAGACAGCAAGTATAATGAGGGCATGAAGTGGGGCAAAGTGGTGTAAAGTGCATCAAAATCCCACAGAAATCCACCGCTGACCCACAAAACGCGCAAGCGATGCAGGAGGTGAGAAGCCGTGACCGGGGAATACGAACACAATCTGGACACCAAGGGGCGGCTTTTTATTCCTGCGCGGCTGCGCGACGAGCTGGGCGACGTGTTTTTCGTGACGCTGTCCATGGACAAATGCCTGTCCGCCTACAGCGCAGAGAGCTGGCAGAACTTCTCCGACAAGGTGAACGCCATGCCCTATGTGAAGCAGCGGAAAATGCGCCCGCTGTTTGCCTATGCCGCCAAGTGCGAGCTGGACAAGCAGGGCAGGGTGCTGCTGCCGCAGAACCTGCGGGATTACGCGGGCCTGGACAAAAACGTGACCGTGGTCGGCTGCAACAACCACGCGGAGTTCTGGGACAGTGACGCCTGGAAGGCAGTCAACGTGCTGGAGACCACGCCGGAGAACATCGCGGCGGTGATGGAGGAGCTGGAGTTCTGATGGAAGCGGAGCAGCTGCACTATTCCGTCCTGCTCAGTGAGAGCATCGAGGCGCTGCGCATCCGGCCGGACGGCATCTACGTGGACGGCACCCTCGGGATGGGCGGTCACTCCGAGCAGATCGCCAAACGCCTCACCACCGGGCGGCTCATCGCCATCGACCGGGACGCCAGCGCCCTGGAGCGGGCCGGGCAGCGCCTTGCCCCCTATGCCGGGCGCATCACCTTCGTCCACGGCAATTTCCGGGACCTGCCCCGGCTGCTGGACGACTGCGGCGTGACGGCGGCGGACGGGATGCTCTTTGACCTGGGCGTGTCCTCTCCGCAGCTGGACGAGGCGGAGCGGGGCTTTTCCTATAGGACGGACGCGCCGCTGGACATGCGGATGGACACCAGCGAAAGCCTGACGGCCTGGTTCGTGGTGAACAAGTGGCCGGAGGAGAAGCTGAAGAAGATTTTATTTGAGTACGGCGAGGAGCGCTATGCCCCCCGCATTGCATCGGCCATCGCCCGACGGCGGGCGGAAAGCCCCATTGACACCACGGCGGAGCTGACGGAGATCATCCGCGGCGCGATGCCGGCGGCGGCCCTGCGGGAGAAACAGCACCCGGCGAAGCGGAGCTTTCAGGCCATCCGCATCGCGGTGAATGACGAGCTGGCCTCCATCAGCGATCTGATGGACAGCGCGGCGGAGCGTCTCAATGTGGGCGGACGGCTCGCGGTCATCAGCTTTCACAGCCTTGAGGACCGCATCATCAAATCCGCCATCGCATCGCGGGAACACGGCTGCACCTGCCCACGGGACTTCCCGGTGTGCACCTGCGGCTTTCATCAGACACTGAAAAGCGTGACGCGAAAGCCGATCCTCCCCTCGGAGAAGGAGCTTTCGGAAAACCCCCGCTCCCGCAGCGCAAAGCTGCGAGTGGCGGAGCGGGTATAAGCAAGACCAAAGGAAAGGAAGGCAGGACAGATGGCAGCAGCGGCAACACAGCGCAGATACGGTCAGGGGGCGGTGTTCGGCTCCCTCGCTTATGATTTTAATAACCCGGAGCTTTACGGGGAGGATTACGCCGTCGCGGAGCCTGTCGCAGCGCCGCGGCCCAGGACCCGGACACAGACCCGCACCCAGGTCCATACCCGCGCGAGAGCGGTCGTCCATACGCGCCAGAGCATCGCACCGATGTCCATCGTGGGCATGGTGGCAGCGGCCTTTCTGGTGGTCATCGCCATCCTTGCCCAGGCCCAGATCGTGGGAATTTCCTCCGAATCCGTTGCGCTGCAAAATCAGCTGACGGAGCTGGAGGAGCAGCAGTCCAAGCTGCGCATCGCCTACGAAAGCGCCTTCAACATGGCGGAGATCGAGGATTACGCCATCCACACCCTGGGAATGCAGCGCCCCCGCGCCGACCAGATCTTCTATATCGACACCTCCTCGCCGGACAAGGCTGTTGTGGTCGCGGACGGAGCGAACGACGGCTTTGTGGACCGCGTTTCCGATTACCTCTCCGGGACACTTTCATATTTCCGTTGACAAAGGGAGTATAATGATTCAAGACTGATTTGTCCCCCTGTGCGCCCATCCTGGGCGCACAGGGGGTAAGGGGAGTCCTGTATGGCAGATATGAACCGGGAAAAATCGGGCCAGCGCCCGCCGAATAACAGAATGCTGCGCCGCGCACTATTGCTGATGATAGTGGGCGGCATTGCTGCATTTTTAGTGCTGATCGGAAAACTCTTCGATATCCAGATCCTGCACCACAAGGAGTACGAAACCGCCGCCATCGACCAGCAGGTACGGGAGACCACGCTGGATTCCGGGCGCGGCTCCATCTATGACCGCAACATGAACATCCTGGCCATGAGTGCCAGCGCCGACACCATCTACATCTCCCCGGCGGAGATCGTCATGTATGACGAAGACCCCGTGCTGATCGCGCAGAACTTAGCGCGCATCCTGGATGCCGACTACGGCCGGATCATGGAGATGACCCAGGACACAAAAAGCTGGTACAAGACCGTCGCCCGCCGGGTGGAGCAGGAGAAGTCCGACGCGGTGCGGGAATTTAAAAACGAGTACAACCTCAAGGGCGTGAAGATCGAGCCCGACACCAAGCGCTATTATCCCTATGGCGATCTGGCCTGCCATGTGGTCGGCTTCGTGGGCTATGAAAACACCGGCCTCGCGGGGCTGGAGCTGAGCATGAACAGCGTGCTGACCGGCTCGGCCGGACGGGTGGTCCGTGCAAAAAACGCCTACGGCACCGACATGCTCTACACCAAGTTTGAGGATTACTATGACGCGGAAGACGGTTACAGTGTCGTCACCACCATCGACCGAACCATCCAGTACTACATGGAGAAGCACTTAAAGCAGGCGGCGGAGGACTACGGCGTGCAAAACGGCGCCGCTGCCATCGCAATGAACGTCAAAACGGGGGAGATCCTCGGCATGGTCTCCCTGGACAATTTCGATCTGAACAATTTTCAGGAGGTCAGTGACCGGGTCAAGAAGCAGATGGAGGAGACGACGGATGAGGTCGTGCGCAAAACCCTCTTCGAGCAGGCCCAGCAGGCCCAGTGGCGCAACAAGGCAGTGGAGGAGATGTATGAGCCCGGCTCCACGTTCAAGCCCATCACAGTCGCCATGGCGCTGGAGGAGGGGGCCGTCACTACCGACAGCAGCTTTTACTGCGGCGGCTTCATCCAGGTTCCCGGCGACATGGGCGATAATGGCCGTCACTGCTGGAAGACCGAGGGCCACGGCATGCAGACCCTCACCGAATGCCTGCAGCACAGCTGCAACGTGGCCATGATCCAGATCGCCCAGAAGGTGGGCGCGGAAAAATTCTATGAATACGTGGACGCCTTCGGCTTCAACGACACCACCGGCATCGAGCTGCGGGGCGAGGCGGGCAGCCTTTGGTGGGATGCGGAGCTTTTCTGCAACCCCTGGAACCAGACCCAGCTTGCCGCCGCGTCCTTCGGGCAGACCTTCAACATCACACCGCTGCAGCTGGTGCGCGCCATCTCCGCCGTGGTAAACGGCGGTAACCTGATGCAGCCCTATCTGGTGAAGGAGATCGTGGACGCCGAGGGCAACACCGTCTCCCGCACCGAGCCCACCGTGATCCGCCAGGTCATCAGCAAGGAGACCAGCGAGACCATGTGCCGGATGCTGGAGCAGGTGGTCTGCGATAAAAAAGAGGGAACCGGCAAAAACGCCTATGTGGCCGGGTACCGCGTTGGCGGCAAGACCGGCACCAGCACCGACACCGTCCAGGAGGCCAAGACCGGATTGAAGGAGTACATCGTCTCCTTCATCGGCGTGGCGCCGATGGACGATCCGCAGATCTGCATTCTCGTGCTGCTGGACAATCCCGACGAGGCCTGCGGCGTCTACGTTTCCGGCGGCAACATGGGCGCGCCGACTGTGGGCAACATGATGGCCGACATTCTGCCCTATCTGGGCGTGGAGGCCACTTATACCGAGCAGGAGCTGGAGACCATGGACCGCAGCGTGCCGAGCACCGTCGGCCTGCCCCTTTCCGTGGCGCAGATGCGCCTTGAGGAGCAGGGGCTGACTTACCGTGTGATCGGCGACGGCGCAAACGTGACGCTGCAGATGCCCGCGGCCAACAGCATCGTTGCGGCGAAGAGCCAGATCGTCCTGTTCGCCGACGCCACGCCGTCCGAGGACCTGGAGGAGGTCCCGGATCTGACCTATCTGCCCTATGACATCGCCCGGCAGCGTCTGGGCTATCTGGCGCTGTTCATCAACACCGACAGCCACAACATCACCGGCGACCAGTCGCAGGTGGTGGCCCACCAGAGCATTGCGCCCGGAGAAAAGGTGGAGCACGGCACGGTGGTGCGTGTGACGCTGACAGACAACGACTCCAGCACCAACGGCCGCTACTGATTCGCGGAAAGGAGATTCTGCCTTGCTTCTGAGAGATTTGTTACAGGACATTCCAGTTATTGAGATGCACGCTGACCCCGCCATGGAGATCTCCGGCGTCAGCTATGATTCCCGCAGCACCTGCCCCGGCGATCTCTTCATCGCCATCGTGGGCACGGTCAGCGACGGGCACCGCTTCATCCCCGCCGCTGTGGAAAAAGGCGCGGCGGCAGTGCTGTGCCAGCGCCCGCCGGAGGGGGAGATCCCCTATGTTCTGGTGGAGGATTCCCGCTATGCTCTGGCCATCGCCGGTCGCAACTTCTTCGGCGACCCGGCGGGGGAGATGACCATGATCGGCGTCACCGGCACCAACGGCAAGACCACCACCACCTACCTCATCAAGCACATCCTGGAGACCGCGCTCGGCGCGAAGGTGGGCCTGATCGGCACCAACTGTAACATGATCGGGCCGGAGGAGCTGCCCACGGAGCGCACCACGCCGGAGAGCTTCGAGCTGCAAAAGCTCTTCCGCGAGATGCGCGACGCCGGGTGCACCCACATCGTGATGGAGGTCTCCTCCCACTCGCTGGTGCTCGAGCGCGTGGCGGGCATCCGCTTTGCCGTGGGCATCTTTACCAACCTGACCCAGGATCATCTGGATTTCCACAAGGATATGGACGACTACGCCGCTGCCAAGGCGAAGCTTTTTGCCGTCAGCGACTATGCGGTCCTCAACAGTGACGACGTTTACGCGCCCGTCATGGCCGCGCAGGCGCGCTGCCCGGTCTTCCGCTTCGCCATCCGCGACGCCGCGGCGGATCTGCGGGCGGAGCATCTGGAGCTTAAGCCCGACGGCGTGGCGTTTGACGCTGTCTGCGGCGCGCAGCGCCAGAGCATCCGCCTCGGCATTCCCGGCCGCTTTTCCGTTTACAACGCCCTGGGCGTCATCAGTGCCTGTCTTGCCCTCGGGGTAAGCCTTGGCGGCTGCGCACAGGCGCTTTCCACCGCGCGCGGCGTCAAGGGCCGGGTGGAGACCGTGCCGACGGACGGCGATTACACCATTCTGATCGACTATTCCCACACCCCCGACGCGCTGGAAAACGTACTGAAAACCGTGCGGGAGACCTGCACGGGCCGTGTGGTGGCCGTGTTCGGCTGCGGCGGCGACCGCGACCGGAAAAAGCGCCCGATCATGGGCAGAATCGGCACGGAGCTGGCCGACTTCGCCATCATTACCTCTGACAATCCCCGCACGGAGGACCCGGAGGCCATCATCGCGGAGATCCTCACAGGCGTCACGGCTGGCAAGGAGCGCTACGTCGCCATTCCCGACCGCGTCAGCGCCATCGACTACGCCATCACAAATCACCGCCCCGGCGACGTGATCGTGCTGGCGGGGAAGGGCCACGAGACCTATCAGGAGATCAACCACGTCAAGCACCACATGGACGAGCGGGAGATCGTGGCAGACATTTTGGAGAGAAGGAAAGAGAAATGACAGTCCGCCTCATCGCATCCTTTGCCATCGGCTTTCTGATCGCGCTGCTCTTCGGCGCGTGGCTGGTGCCCTATCTGCGCAAAATCAAGGCAGGCCAGTCGATCAAGGAGATCGGTCCCACCTGGCACCAGAGCAAGGCGGGCACGCCCACCATGGGCGGGCTGATGTTCATCCTCGCCGTCACCGTCGTCACGCTGACCGTGGGCTGGAAGAGCATGACGGAGGGGGATTACAGCCATGTTTTCGTGCTGCTGTTCGCCCTGATCTACGGCGCGATCGGCTTTCTGGACGACTTTGAAAAGCTCAAGCACAAGCAGAACCTCGGCCTGACCGCCTGGCAGAAATTCCTGCTGCAGCTGGCCGTCGCCATTGCCTTCATCTACCTGCTGCGGCGCTTCGGCGCGCTGCACACCAGCGCCCGCCGGGGCTACATTGACCTGTACATCCCCTTTTTCAACCGCATCGTCCCCATCCCGGACCTGGTCTATGTGGTGTTTGCGGCCTTTGTCATCGTCGGCACGGTGAACGCCGTCAACATCACCGACGGGGTGGACGGCCTGGCCACCGGCACCAGCCTGCCCGTCTTCATTTTCTACACGGCGCTGTGCTTTTTCTGGGGTCAGCGCTATCTGGGCCTGGGCATCTTCTCTGCCGGGCTCACCGGGGGGCTCCTGGGCTTTCTGACCTATAACTTCAACCCCGCCAAGGTCTTCATGGGCGACACCGGCAGCCTCTTTCTGGGCGGCGCGGTGGTGGCGATGGCCTTTGCCTATGATATGCCGCTGATCCTTATCACGCTCGGCATCGTGTTTCTCATTGAGACCCTTTCGGACATCATCCAGGTGGCCTACTTCAAGCTGTCCCACGGCAAGCGCGTATTTAAAATGGCGCCGTTCCACCACCATCTGGAGATGGGCGGCTGGACAGGGAAGAAGTGGAAGGAAAAAGAGCTGTTTGCCCTCTATACGCTCGTCTCCGCCGTCTTTGCCGTGATCTCGTTTTTCGGCGTCAGCGCCAGATTCTGAGCATTGCCGCACCATCTGAAGCAAGAGGAGGATGCATCCATGGACTATTCTGATAACCGCCTTGCGGATTACCGCGGGGATTCGCACATCGGCCGCGGCGCGCTGGATGTGCCCTTTCTGCTGATCGTCCTGCTGCTGCTGGCCATCGGCGTCGTCATGGTGCTCTCCGCCAGCTTCGCCCGGGCCTACTACAGCTCCGTGTCGAATCATTCGGCTACCTTCTACTTCACCCGACAGCTGTTCTTCGCCGTCACGGGCGTGGCCATCATGCTTTTGGCCTCCCGCTTTCCCATCGGCTTTTACCGCCGCTTCTCCGGCGTGCTGCTGCTGTTTTCCATCGTCATGCTGCTTCTGGTGCTGGTGGGCGGCGTGCGGGCCAACGGCGCCCGCCGCTGGTTCGCCATCGGCTCCATCACATTCCAGCCGTCGGAGATCGCAAAGATCGCCGTGATCCTGTTTGAAGCGCAGCTGGTCTGCCGTTATAAGGATAAGATGGGCACCTTCCGCTACGGTGTGCTGCCCTTCGGCATTGTGGCGGCCGTCATCGTCGGATTGCTGGTGCTGGAGCCGCATCTGTCCGCCTCCATCATCATCCTCGGCGTCACTGCCATCATGATGTTCGTGGGCGGCACCAGGATATTCTGGTTTCTCCTGGGCGGCGGCGCCGTGGCTTTGGGCGGCGTCATCGCCGTCAACGTGCTGGAATACTCCTCCGAGCGCATCAGCGCCTGGATGGACCCCTTCGCCGACACGTCCGACACCGGCTATCAGATCGTCCAGTCCCTTTACGCCATCGGCAGCGGGGGGCTGAGCGGCCTCGGCCTCGGCAGCGGGCGGCAGAAATATCTCTATCTTCCGGAGGAGCACAACGACTTCATCTTTTCCGTTGTCTGCGAGGAGCTGGGCTTCATCGGCGCGGCGCTGATCCTGATTTTGTTCGCGCTGCTCATTACCCGCGGCTTCTGGCTGGCCATGCACTGCAAGGACCGCTACAGCTTTCTGGTCTGCTGCGGCGTTACCGGCCTTCTGGCGCTGCAGGTGTTTCTGAATGTGGCCGTCGTCACGAATCTGATCCCCTGCACGGGCATCTCGCTGCCCTTTTTCTCCTACGGCGGCACAGCGCTGTGGCTGCAGTTGGCGGAAATGGGGATCATACTGTCCATATCCCGCGACGTGCCGGAGAAAAAATTCATCCGGCCGCGGCTCAAGCGCGCGACGTCGCGCAGGGAAGGGGCGGAGGCATGAAATTCCTCTTTACCTGCGGCGGAACGGCGGGCCACATCAACCCCGCCATCGGCGTCGCCGCACAGATCCAGACACTGATCCCCGATGCGCAGATCCTTTTCATCGGCGCGAAGGGCATGATGGAGACGGAACTGGTGCCCCGCGAGGGCTATGAGATCCGAACTGTGGAGATCAACAGCCTCAGCCGCAGCGTCTCGCTGGCGGGGCTGAAGCACAATCTCCACACTGCGCGCGCCCTGGTGCAGAGCATTCGTGAGGCGAAGAAGATCCTGCGGAACTTCGGCCCGGACGTGGTGGTCGGCACCGGCGGCTATGTCTGCTATCCGGTGCTCAAGGCCGCGCACGACCTGGGCATCCCCACATTGGTGCATGAATCCAACGCCGTGCCGGGGCTGACCACAAAGCTCCTGGCCCACACGGTGGACTGCGTCATGGTGGGCTTTGAAAACGCCGGGGAGAACTACCCCGCCGGGACCAACGTGGTCTTTACCGGCACGCCGGTGCGCCGCGGCTTTGAGACGCTGGACCGCGCCGCGGCCCGGAAACTGCTGCATCTGCCGGAGGATCAGCCGCTGGTGCTCTCCGTCTGGGGCAGCCTGGGCAGCGACCACATGAATGACGTCATGGCGCGCTTTGCCCCGCTGGCGGCGCAGAAACAGGACTTTATGCTGATCCATTCCGCCGGAAAACGCGGCTATCCCAGGCTGTGCGCGGCGCTGGGGCAGCAGGGCGCGGGCGATTTGAAAGCCCGCGGCGTGGACATCAGAGAGTATATCTTCGATATGCCGCAGGTGATGGCGGCCGCCGACCTCATCCTGTGCCGCAGCGGCGCGTCCACCCTGGGTGAGCTGGCGGCGCTGGGAAAGCCCGCGCTGCTGATCCCGTCCCCCAACGTGACGAACCACCACCAGGAGAAAAACGCCCGGCAGATGGAGCGCTTCGGCGCGGCAAAGGTGCTGCTGGAGGGCGAGTTTGACGCTGTTTCGCTGTATGAACAGGTGTGCGCGCTCCTCTCCGACGCGCCGGCCCTTGCGGAAATGGGCGGAAACATGGCGCGCGCCGGCGTCCCGGACGCCACAAAACGCATCACCGAGCTGGTGCTCAGCTACGTGAACTGAGGACACAGCCCCCGGCTTTTGCATAGGATGGCATGAATTTGCCTGTCTTGTGGAGGTCGGACCATGCCGCTGTGGAGGGTTACCGGAGGAAACGAACTGAGAGGGAGCCTGGAAGTGCAGGGCTCCAAAAACGCGGTGCTGCCGATTCTGGCAGCCAGCCTGGTCGGCGGCGGAGAGAGCCGCATCACCCACTGCCCGATGCTGCGGGACGTGGACGCATCCATGGAGATTTTGCGCTATCTGGGCTGCAGCGTGATGCAAAATGGAGGGGAAGTGCTGGTAAACTCCGACGGAATGAGCCGGAACCACATCCCCCACACGCTGATGCTGAAGATGCGCTCTTCCGTCATGTACCTGGGCGCGATCCTGGCCCGCTGCGGCGAGGTGCGCTTGAGTGCCCCCGGCGGCTGCGAGCTGGGCAGCCGCCCCATTGACCTGCACCTCAAGGCCCTGCGCGAGCTGGGCGCGGAGGTCAGCGAATCCGGCGGGGAGGTCTGCTGCCGGGCAAGCCGATTGACCGGCGGGCACATCAACCTGGATTTTCCCAGCGTCGGCGCCACGGAAAACGTGATGCTGGCCGCCTGCGCAGCGGAGGGGACCACCGTCCTCACCAACGCGGCGAGGGAGCCGGAGATCGTTGATCTGCAAAGCTTTTTGAATGCCAAGGGCGCATCCGTCCACGGGGCGGGCAGCCCGGAGATCTGCATCGAGGGCTTCCGCCCCCGCCCCGTGACGGAGCACCGCGTTTTGCCGGACCGCATCGCCGGGGCGACTTATCTCTGCGCCGCTGCCGCCGCGGGCGGCGACGTGCGCCTGACCGGCGTGTGCCCTGCGCACATCGAGACCGTGCTGAGCGCCCTGCGGGAAATGGGCTGCGCCGTCATCGTGGACGGGGACGCGGTGCGTCTGCGCCGCTATGGGCCCATGCGCGCGCCCCGCCCGGTCATCACCCGGCCGTATCCCGGCTTCCCCACGGACGCCCAGGCGCTTTTGATGGCCGCGTCCCTGCGGGCGGAGGGCACCAGCGTCTTTGTGGAAAACATTTTTGAAAGCCGCTTCCGCCATGTGCCGGAGCTGCGGCGCTTTGGCGCGGACATCCGGGTGGAAGGCCGCGTTGCCATGGTCAGCGGCGTCTCCGCTCTT
>SVKR01000125.1 GCA_015068365.1 Oscillospiraceae bacterium | reverse complement strand
CGCCAATATCCTCAAGCCCGCTCTCAGCCGCGGCGAAATTCAGGTCATCGGCGCCACCACCTTCACCGAGTACCGCAAGCATATTGAAAAGGATGCCGCTCTGGAGCGCCGCTTCCAGCCCGTCACCGTGGCGGAGCCCGGCATCGACGACAGCGTGCGGATCCTCTGCGGCATCAAACATTACTATGAGGAATACCACGGCGTCACCATCTCGGAGGCCATGTGCCGCCTGGCCGTGACGCTGTCGGAGCGCTATATCACCGACCGCTACCTGCCGGACAAGGCCATCGACCTCATCGACGAGGCCTGCTCCGACGTGAATCTGAAAAACCAGTCCCTGGCCCGCATCGACGCGCTGAAAAAGGACCTGGCCGACCTGGACAAGGAGCGCGAGATGCTCATGAACGACATGACCGGCGAGCATTTCGAGCGCCTGGCGGAGATCCGCGCGGAGCATCTGCGGCTGGACAACGAGCTGCTCTCCCTCCAGACGGAGGAGCGCCCGGCCCTAACGCCGGACAACCTGGCCCGCATCATCGAACTGTGGACCAAGATCCCTGCCGCCAACATCCGGGAGGACGAGTTCGTGCGCCTGTCCGGGCTGGAGGGGCGGCTGAAGGCCCATGTCATCGGCCAGGACGAGACCATCGGCGTCGTCTGCGCCGCCATCAAGCGCTCCCGCGTGGGGATGCAGGCCAAGCGCAAGCCCATCAGCTTCATCTTCGTGGGCAGCACCGGCATCGGCAAGACCGAGCTGGTCAAGCGCCTGGCGGAGGATCTGTTCGACGCGCCGGAGGCGCTGGTGCGCCTGGATATGAGCGAGTTTATGGAGAAGCACTCCGTCTCCCGCCTCATCGGCTCGCCCCCGGGCTATGTGGGCTATGACGAGGCCGGCCAGCTCACCGAAAAAATCCGCCGCAAGCCCTACTCCGTGGTGCTCTTCGACGAGATCGAAAAGGCCCACCCGGACGTGCTGAACGTGCTGCTGCAGATCCTGGACGACGGCCGCGTCACCGACGCGCAGGGCCGCACCGTGAATTTTGAGAACACCATCATCATCATGACCACCAACGCCGGCAGCAACACCAAGTCCGGCACCCTGGGCTTCGGCATGAGCGCCAACGACCAGAACCGCGAAAAGGTCATGAAGGCCCTCAACGACTTCCTGCGGCCGGAGTTTCTCAACCGCGTGGACGAGATCGTCTACTTCAACCAGCTCAGCGAGGAAAACTTCAAGGCCATCGCGCGCCTCATGCTCGATGAGCTGCGGGACATCCTCTCCGGCAAGGGCATGACCTTTTCCTACGACGACGCGGTGGTGGACTATCTGGCGCAGAAGAGCTACTCCGTCACCTACGGCGCCCGCAATCTGCGCCGCACCATCCAGAAGGAGATCGAGGACCGCATCGCCCAGGAGATCGTGGACACGCACCGGGGCGCGGTCAGCGCCATCACCCTCACCGCCGACGAGACCGGCGTGAAGGTCACGGCGGAATAATGAGTATAGAATAATGAATATAAATGAAGCGGCAGGGGAGTCCCCCTGCCGCTTCATTTATAAATCGTCTTAAAAAACCTCGTCCGCCGTGATGACGGCGTCTACCCGTATGTCGTGCTCCTGGGCGTCGATGCCGTCCACGATCTGGAAGGGATAGGCCAGCGCGGGCTTGAAAAAGACCGTGCCCGCGGCCTCGCCGCGCTCGATGTAGCGGTCATAAAAGCCGCCGCCGTAGCCCACCCGGTTGTGCGCCCGGTCAAAGGCCAGCCCCGGCATCAGCAGCAGCACGTCCCGCTCGTCGGCCAGCTTTGCCGGGTCCTCCGGCGGCTCGGGCACGCCGAAGGCGCTGGTGATGAAGCCGTCAAAGGAGTCGATGTAGTAAAACTCCATGACCCCCTTGCCCAGCACCCGGGGCACCGCCACGCGCTTGCCGTCGGCCCAGGCCCGGCGGATGAGGCCGTCGGTGCGTATCTCCTCGTTGAAGGTCAGATAGGCATAGAGGACCCGGGCGCGTTCATACTCCGGCAATGCCGTGAAGCGCTGCGTCACCCGGCGGGAATAGTCCGCCACAAAGTCCTCGGTCAGCGCCTGCTTCTGCCGGCGCATCAGCGCGCGGATCTCTTTCTTTTCCATATCAAACACCGCCTGTTCGTTCGGTTTCGCCTCTATCATACCATTTCCCTGCGGCGCGTCAAGAGCGCAAATGCCCGTCATAACCCGAACGCATGACCGGATTCAAAAATAACAATGCCTTTGCCGCTGACAACCTTTTATCAGTTGTTGACATGGCTTTTTTGCGCTGATATAATCAAAAGAAGCAGGCGCCACAACGGGGAAACGGCGCCAAAAATCGGGCATTTTTTACAGAAAAAAACTAAATTTTATTAGAAAGGTTATGATTACTATGGGATTCAAGAGCGACATCGAAATTGCACAGGAAGCAACTCCGCGCCACATCAGTGAGATCGCGCGCAAGCTCGGCCTGACCGAAGACGACATCGAGTACTACGGCAAGTACAAGGCCAAGGTCGACTACAACCTGCTGAACCAGGGCGACCCCAACCACAAGGCCAAGCTGATCCTGGTCACCGCCATCAATCCCACACCCGCCGGCGAGGGTAAGACCACCACCACCGTGGGTCTGGCCGACGGCCTGAAGAAGCTGGGCAAGAATGTTGTAGTCGCCCTGCGCGAGCCCTCCCTCGGCCCTGTCTTCGGCATCAAGGGTGGTGCTG
>SVKR01000124.1 GCA_015068365.1 Oscillospiraceae bacterium | reverse complement strand
CCGCCTGGCGGACAGGCCCGCCGTATCCGGTGAGGACAGCTTCACCGACACGGAAAGCGGCACGTGGTATTCTGACGCGGTGCTCTGGGCTTCCCAAAACGGCATTGTCAGCGGCTACGGGGACGGCCTGTTCGGCACAAACGACCCGACCACGCAGGAACAGCTTGCCGTGATGCTCTGGCGGAATGCCGGCTCCTATGTCCTGGGCAGCGAATATGCCAACGCCGCCGGTGTTGAGAACGTCGCAAGCGCGTGGGCAGTGGATGCGGTGCGCTGGGCGCGGGTGGACGGCCTTCTGACGGATGCCGTGCCGTTCCAGCCCAAGGAACCGGCGACACGCGCCCTGGTGGCCGACATGGTGAACCGCTATCTTCAGCTTCTGGAACGCTTCTCTGACGTGGACGCCGTGAGCAGCGCGACGAAACAGGTCGATAAGGGCGGCAAGACGCTGGTGGCATATTTCTCCTGCACCGGAACGACAGAGAAGATCGCCGGGCTGATCGCCGACGAGCTGGGCGCGGTGAAGTATCAGATCGTCCCGGAGACGCCCTATACCGCCGCGGACCTCAACTATAATGACGGCACAACCCGCGCCACAAGGGAGCAGCATGACACATCCGCACGGCCCGCGATCACCGGAACGGTTGAGAACATGGACGATTATGATGTGATCTTCCTCGGCTACCCCATCTGGTGGGGCCAGGCGCCGAAGATTATGTACACCTATGTGGAAAGCTATGACCTCAGCGGAAAGACCATTGTCCCGTTCTGCACCTCCGGCTCCAGCGACATCGGCAGCAGCGCAGCGAATCTGAGCAAAAGCGCCCCGGATGCCGCCTGGCAGTCCGGTCGCCGCTTTTCCGGCAGCGCGTCGCGCGATTCGATCCGGAGCTGGATCGACGGGCTTGGCTTGAAACCGGAAAAAGAGGAAACCATGCGACTGAAAATCAATGAAAGCGAAGTTCCCGTGACCTGGGAGGACAACGCCTCAGTCTCAGCCCTGCAGGAGCTTTTGCCGCTCAACATTCCGATGTCGATGTACGGCGGCTTTGAGCAGGTCGGCAGCATCGGGCAGAGCATCCCCAGGGACGACGTTCAGATCACAACGGACTGCGGCGATATCGTGCTGTATTCCGGCAACCAGCTCGTGATCTTCTACGGCTCCAATTCGTGGGCCTACACCAGACTCGGGCATGTGGATCTGTCCCGCGAGGAGATGACGAGCCTGCTCGGTCAGGGCAACGTGAGCATTACGCTCCAATAAAACCAATCGTTGTGAGCAGAAAACCGCGAAATGACGGGAGAAATAACAATGGCCGATAAAATCAAACAGACAGCAGGACGCGATCAGCTGGGTTCGTTTGCCCCGCGCTTCGCGCACCTCAATGACGACGTGCTCTTCGGAGAGGTATGGAATGAGGATGCGATTGACGTAAAGACAAAGTGCATCATCACGGTGGTGTCCCTGATGGCCTCCGGGATCACGGATTCCTCCCTGACCTATCATCTGCAAAACGCCAGGGCGCACGGTGTGACCCGGGAGGAGATCGCCGCCATCATCACCCATGCCACCATGTATGTCGGCTGGCCGAAGGGCTGGGCGGTGTTCCGTCTGGCCAAAGAGGTCTGGGACGAAGCAGTCCCGGCGGAGACGGAGCGGGAGAAGTATCAGAATACGATCTTTTTCCCCATCGGCGAGGCAAACCCCTACGGACAGTTCTTTGTCGGGCAGAGCTATCTTTCGCCCGTCTCCACGGAGCAGGTTCCGGTGTACAATGTGACCTTTGAGCCGGGCTGCCGCAACAACTGGCACATCCACCACGCAAAAAGCGGCGGCGGGCAGATGCTGCTGTGCGTCGGCGGCAGAGGCTACTATCAGGCATGGGGCCAGACACCGGTGGAAATGACGCCGGGGACTGTTGTCAACATTCCGCCCGAGGTCAAGCACTGGCACGGCGCCGCGCCCGATTCCTGGTTTTCCCATCTGGCGATCGAGGTCGCCGGTGAGGAGACGAGCAACGAGTGGCTGGAAAAAGTGTCGGACGAGGAGTATGGCAAACTGAATTAACGACATACGCCCCGCAGAGAAATGGCTTCTCTGCGGGGCGTTTTTGTGCGTTTTTCGGCGCTTTTACAGGGCCTGAACGGCGGCTTTCTCCACCTCGAGCAGGGCTTCAAAGCGTGCGCGATAGCGGCGGAAGCCCTCCACATCCACCGGATCGGGGGCAAGGGTGCTGCGCTGTGCCGAGGCAAAGACGCGCTCAGACAAGAACTCCTCCAGCGGCTTCTCCGCGCCGGTGAACATATAGGCCGCCAGCAGTGCCATGCCCCAGGGCCCGCCGTTCTCTGCCGTCTCCATAACGGTGATGGGCGTCTCCAGCGCGGCGGCCAGCAGCCGCTGGCCCACAACGGGCGTTTTGAACAGTCCGCCGTGGCCGGTCAGAGAGTCGATACGAATGTGCTCATCCTCCATCAGCTTCATGCCGATGCTGAGCGTGACCATGGTGGAGTAGAGATGCGCCCGCATAAAGTTGGCAAGGGTGAAGTCCGCGTCCGTGCCGCGGACGATCATGGGCCGTCCGGCGTCCAGGTGCGGGACGCTTTCGCCCGTGAGGTAGTTGCAGACGGTGATGCCGCCGCAGTCCGGCGCACCGGAGAGGGCGAGGGTATAGAGCCTGGTGAACAGCTCGCCGTCCGAAGGCCTGTCGCCGAACAGCCCGAAGGCCTCCTGGAACACGGCAGCCCAGCGGTTCAGATCACTGGTGCAGTTGCTGCAATGCACCATGGCCACGGGCTTGCCGCTGGGGGTCGCCACAACGCCCACCTCAGGGTAGACCCTGGCAAGGGGGCGCTCCAGCACCACCATGGAGAAAATGGACGTGCCGGCGGAGACGTTGCCGGTGCGCGGAGCCACGGCGTTGGTGGCGACCATGCCGGTCTCCGCATCGCCCTCCGGGGGCGCGAAGCGGACGCCGACAGGCAAGAGCCCGTCCAGACGCTGCGCACCGGCCTCTGTCAGCGTTCCGGCGCACTGGCCCGCCAGGCGAATGTCCGGCAGAAGCTGACGAACCTTCCAGGGCAGGCCGCGCGCGGCGATCAGATCGTCAAATTTGTCCAGCAGGGCCTTGTCATAGTCCAGCGTGTCATAATCCAGCGGGAAAATGCCGGAACCTTCGCCGACGCCCACCACGTTCTCTCCGGTCAGCATGAAGTGGACATAGCCGGCCAGGGTGGTGATGTGGGCAAGTTTGGCGATGTGCGGCTCATCGTTCAGCACCGCCTGATAAAGATGGGCGATGGACCAGCGCTGGGGGATGTTGAAGTGGAACAGTTCGCTGAGCTGCGCGGCGGCGGGGCCGGTCATCGTGTTCTGCCAGGTACGGAAGGGCACCAGCAGATTCCAGTCCTTGTCAAAGGCAAGATACCCGTGCATCATGGCGGAAATGCCCATGGCGGCAATGTCCTCCCGATGCTCCAGGTGCGAAAGCGCGTCCTTCAGCCCGTTCCAGACGGCCTCCGTCGAATAGGTCCAGACGCCGTTTTCATACTGGCTGGCCCAGGTGTGGTCGCCTGTGGAGACCACGCCGAAGCTGCTGTCGATGGCGACAGCCTTGATTCTGGTGGAGCCGAACTCCACGCCGAGACAGGTTTTCATTGCGTAACCCTCCGATCTTAGAGAAGTTATTCTTGCGCCTGCGGCAGATCTTCCGCAGGGTAGATCCGTTTGACCTTGATCCAGTAATCCACCATCATCAGCACCGCCGCCGCGACCCAGCCCACGGGGAAGCAGAGGAAGACATGCTCGATGCGGTGGTCAATGGCAAGGGCAATGGCCAGATAGAGCTGGCGCACCACGATCATTCCGGCGAGGGAGAGGATCATCACCATCCGGGAGCGTCCAAAGCTGCGCAGCACGCCGCTGTAAACCTGGAACAGCCCCTGGAAGAGGTAGAAGGGCATCATCACCCGCACCATGCGCACAGCGACGGCGATGGCGTCCGGGTCCTTGGTGAAGATGCCGGAGACCTCCTCGGTAAAGAGAAAGGTGGGGATCCACAGCAGCACCGTGAACACGGTGCAAATCAGCACGCAGACGCGCACCGAGCGATAGACCCGGGCGTATTTCCGCGCGCCGATGTTCTGGCTGGCGAACACCGCCAGCGCCATGCCGACGCAGTGGGGCACCAGGCCGCAAAAGCGGTCGATCCGTTTGCCGACGCCGGCGCCGGCCATCGCCGTGGAGCCGAAGCCGTTGATGTTGCGCTGAACGATCATGTTGGACACAGAAAGCAGTGAGGCCTGCACGGCGGCGGGCAGCCCCATGGAGAGGATTTCCTTCAGCAGGTCCTTCCGGATCTTCAGATCCGCGGGCACCAGCTTGTAGACATCCTCGGTAACCAGCATCTTGCGAACCACCAGCACCACGCTGGCAAGCTGGGAAATGACCGTAGCCACGGCGACACCCATGACGCCCAGGCCCAGAAAGACCACAAAAATCAAGTCCAGCACAATGTTGGTGACGCTGGAGATGATAAGGAAGATCAGGGGATTGCGGGAATCGCCCACGGCGCGCAGCACCCCGGCGCCCACATTGTACACGGAGGTGAACAGCACGCCCACCAGATACACCCGCAGATAGCGGTCCGACTCCACCCAGACGTCCGCGGGGCAGTTCACCAGGCGCAGCAGCAGGGGCGTGCAGATGACGCCGACCGCAGCGATGCCGACGCCGATCAGCACGGAGAACAGCAGGGCAGTGTGGATGGCGCTGTGCAGCTTCTCCAGCTTTCCCGCGCCGAAGGCCCTGCCGAATACCACGCTGGCGCCGGAGGAAAACCCCACAAAAAACCCGGTGAGGAGCATGGAAATATCGCCGCTGGAGCTGACGGCAGCCAGCGCGGTCGTGCCCACAAAGCGCCCGACAACGATGGAATCGACGCTGTTATACAGCTGCTGGAACAGCTGGCCCAGCAACAGTGGGATGGCAAAGAAGATGATTTGACGAAGAATCGGTCCTTCGGTCAGATTAACGCTGTCTTTTTTCGCGGTCATAGGACCCTTCTTTCCAATAATGGTTTTTACTCAATAAGAATAGCGGATGACGTTCCAGCTCAAAGGGGGCAGGACAGTCTCATCTGTCAGGGGGAGCGTTTCCGGCCGGACGCGCTCCGGCTGCGCTGCGGTATTGGCGGCATAGCGGTCGTCGCTGCGCAGAACGATATGCTCGGTCTTTGTCAGCGCGGGGAAGCCTTCGGCGGAAAGCTCCAGCGCCATCGTGTCCTTCTCCGCGCGGTTGACCGCAAAGACGGTCAGCGTCCGGGCGGCTTCCTCCCAGGTGACGGCGGATTCCAGATACGCGGTATCGCCGTATTGCCCGGCTTCATAGCCTGGACAGTCGATCTCCGCCTGGAGGCTGACGCCGCGGCCGAAGCGGGAGGCGTGGCAGAAGGGAAAGAAAATCGTCTGCGCCCAGGCCCTGCCGCCGGTCTCCGTCATGATGGGGGCGATGACGTTCACCAGCTGGGCCAGGCAGGCCATTTTTACCCGGTCAGCGTGGTGCAGCAGCGTAATGAGCAGGCAGCCCACGACAAGCGCGTCTTCCAGATTATAGACATCCTCCAGCAGCGGCGGCGCCACCGTCCATTTCTCCTGCTGTTTGTCCTGGTCGTTGGAGTGGAACCAGACGTTCCATTCGTCAAACGAGAGGTACATGGTCTTTTCGGACTTCCGTTCCCGCTGCACCTCGTCACAGATGGCGCTGACATTGCGGATGAACTGGTCCATATCCCTGCAGCAGGCCAGATACTCACCGCCGTCCCCGCTGCGGTTGCCGTAATAGCTGTGGAGGGAGAGATAGTCCACCACGTCATAGCAGTGGCGCAGCACACAGCGCTCCCATTCGCCGAAGGTGGGCATGCCGGAGTTGGAGCTGCCGCAGGCGATCAGCTCGATCTCCGGGTCCACCCATTTCATGACCTTGCCGGTCTCAGCCGCCAGACGGGCGTATTCCTCAGCGGTCTTGTGGCCGATCTGCCAGGGGCCGTCCATCTCGTTGCCAAGGCACCAATAGCGGATGCCATAAGGCGCGGCACGGCCGTTTTCGCGGCGCTGGTCGCTCCATTTCGTGCCGCCGGGGAAGTTGCAGTATTCCACCAGGTCCTGCGCCGCCTCTACGCCGCGGGTGCCGAGATTGACGGCCATCATGACCTCCGCTCCGGCGCGGCGGGCCCACTCCTGAAATTCGTCGATGCCGATCTCATTGGGCTCGATGCTCTGCCATGCCAGATCCAGACGCCGGGGACGCTGCGCGGCCGGGCCGATGCCGTCCTCCCATCGGTAGCCGGAGACAAAGTTTCCGCCCGGATAGCGCACGATGGGGACGTTCAGCTCCCGCACCAGCGCCATCACGTCGCCGCGAAAACCCATGTCGTCGGCGCTGCTGTGGCCGGGCTCGTAGATGCCGCCATAGACGGCGTGGCCCAGATGCTCGATAAAGGAGCCGAAAAGGCGGGGATCAACGGCCCCGATGGGCGCTGATCTGGAAACACGAAGGCTTGCTTTCATCGCGCTTACCTCTTTTTGCTCATTTCTTCTCCGGCACCGGCGCGCTCCACGCGGCGGAGACGGGGGAGAGGGGCTTCTTTTTCAAAGGCAGCCATTCGGAGAAGGCCTTGCGCATGCAGATTTCCCAGAAATCCCACTCATGGCGATAGCCGGGCAGGTGGAAGTCCACGACATCCAGCCCCAGCTCCTGCATGATCTGCACGCCGTTTTCGTGGGCCTCCCAGGCGATGTTGTCCGCTTCGCCGCAGGCCATGATGAAACGGGGAACGGGGCGCCCCCCGGCCACGTCGGCGCGAAGCTGGCCCTCCACGTCGTAGCGCTGTACGTCCGCCGGCTGCTTTGGCATGGGCCAGCCCGCCGCGATCACCTTTTCACGGAAGGCGGAGTGGCCGGCGCCCAGCTGGTTTTTCGGGCCGATGCCGCCGGACATGATCAGCGCCTGGGAATACTGCTCGCAGCGGTCCACGGCGATCTTCATGGCGCCGCCGCTGCCCATGGAAAGCCCGCCGATGAAGTTGTCCTCCCGGCGTGTCGAGATGGGAAAACGGGCCTGGCAGAATGCGCGCAGTTCATCCACGATATAAGTATAGTATTTTGCGCCGCGGGGATAGTCGTTGTACCCGGCGTTATAATCGCAGGGGCAGATGACCGCGCAATCGTACTCTACGGCATAGCGGGCCACGTTGGTCCAGTTGAGGTAGTCGGCATCGTCGCCGCTGCCGCCGTGCAGCAGCCAGAGCACGGGATAGCGCCTCGAGGGATCATAGACCTCCTCCAGAGGCTTGCCCAGATCGCTGTTCTGGTCAAAGCTGGGCAGGATCATTGTCACATTCGTGCTCATACCCAGTGCGCGGGAGAGGAAATTGAATCGTACGACCGCCATCGCTCAGGCCTCCTTTCTGCGCTGGAAAAAGCATTCGACTGCTTCTGCCAGGGCAGCATCCCGAAATGCCCAGTCCTCCGGACCGGCAAACTCTTTCTGCGCAAGCAGGGTAAAACCGTCATTGACAAGGTTGGTCCCGGCGCGGCGGGCATATTCTTTCAAGGGAGAATCGGATGCCCAGCCCAGCCAAACCTCCGGCTTGGGCGTGCCGGGCTTTGCCGTCAGCTCCGCGTCCGCTTCTCCGGCGTCGTCCAGCGCGCAGGGGGGGATCAGGCCACAGCGGGACATTTCATCCGAAAGGGCAGGGAAGTAAGAGTGCGAGATCCCTTTTTCATACGCTCCGCCCAGCATCAGCACGCTGCCGAAGCGCTCCGGCGCATGCAGCGCGCATTTCAGCGCACCGTATGCGCCCAGAGAAGCGCCGCCGATGAGATTGTCCTCCCGGCGGCGGGAGAGCGGAAAGGTCCCGGCACAGATGGCATAGACTTCATCGGCAATGTAGCCGCAGAACTTCTGCCCTCTTGGGTCATCGGAATAGAGCTTTTCAAAGCCGCAGGGCAGAACGACCGCAATGCGGTGCTTCTGCGCAAGGCGCAGCACGGCGGATTCGCGCAGCCACTCCCCGTCATCGCCGTACTCAGTGCCCAGCAGCCAAAGGGTGGGGAAGCGCTCACCGAGGGGGTAAAGCTGCTCATAGCTCTGCCCGGCAGTATCCGGAGAGGGGACGCAGCTCGGCAAAAGCACCGTCACATTGGTCTGCATGCCGAGCTTCATGGAGAGAAAGTTCATCTGTAAACTGGCCATCGGATCACTCCCATATCAATAATTTATAAGCTGAAAAATAAAATTTATTAAATTATTGCGGAACGCAGTTTTGCAGGTAAAAACCGCTGGAAAAGCAGAAGATCATCTCTCAAATTTTAATTTATCATAACGCAATATTTCGGCAAATGCAATCACTTTACCCGAATTATTCCACAATACATTGTTTTTTTGAACAAAAGCGGCCGAAATCTGCGGAATGAGCCTTTCTGGAAATTGACAGAAGATAAACATGATGGAAAGCGACGAAAATCAGCCCGTTTCCTTGGCATATTTCACGATTTTTAAGTTTCCCATTGACGAAAATGCCGCTTAGAGCTATGATTCAATCAGAATCGGGATGCGTATAGGGTTCTTTGCGCGCCCAAATAAGAACACATTCATATTGAATGGAGGAAATGAAATGATGAAACTGTCCAAAGTGCTCGCCCTGGTACTGGCGGCTGTCATGCTGCTGGCGCTGTGTGCCTGCGGCGGCAAGACCGAGACTGCCCAGCCCGCCGCTTCCGGCGGCGAGTCCAGCGCCCCCGCAAAGTCTGACGCCGCGACCACGGCGCCCGGCAAGACCGAGACCGGCACCTCTGTCCCTGTGGATCCCGACGCGGTGAAGCGCGGCGGCATCCTGAAGCTGGCCATCCTGGTCACCCCGAACCAGTCCGGCTTCCCCATCAGCACCGGCACGGACCAGAACGTCCTGGCCACCACCGCCATTGAGAGCCTGGGCCGCTATGACGACGAGGGCCAGATCTACGGCTTCCTGGCCAAGGAGATCATCACCGATCCTGCCGCTCCTTCCATCGTCCTGAAGCTGCAGGAAGGCGTCAAGTATCATGACGGCTATGACTTCAACGCCAAGAGCGTCTGCGAGACTTATGACATCCTGCTGGAGAACGGCCGCGAGGCCAACTTCGCCAACGTGGAGAGCTATGAGGCCACCGGCGAGTATGAAGTCACCATCAAGCTGAAAGAGTGGCGCACCGACGCCGTTGAGACCCTGTGCATCACCTGCGGCAAGATGTTCAGCCCCAAGGCCTACCGTGACCACGGTCTGGAGTGGATGTACACCAACATCGTCGGCACCGGCCCGTTCGTGCAGGAAGAGTTCACCATCGGCGAGAAGGTCACCTTCAAGCGCAATGAGAACTACTGGATCGAGGGTCAGCCCTATCTCGACGGTGTGGAGTGGATCGTCTGCGCCGACCAGACCGCCGCTGTCAACATGCTGAAGACCGGCGACATCAACCTCATCGTCTATCCCAACATGCAGAACTACAAGAGCCTGCTGGATGCCGGCTTCACCCGCTACGGTGTGGACGGCTGCGCCAACATCTCCGGTGACCTGGGCATGTTCTTCGCCAGCGGCAAGGAAGGCCAGGCCGTCAGCGATCTGAAGGTCCGCCAGGCCATCTGCTACGCCATCGACCACCAGGCGCTGTGCAACGCCTTCACTGAGGGTCTGGGTGTTGTCACCAACCAGCTCGGCGTTCCCGGCACCAAGGAATTCAACCCCGACGTCAAGGGCTATCCCTATGATAAGGACAAGGCAAAGGCTCTCCTGGCCGAGGCCGGTTACGGCGACGGCGAGTGCGAAGTCACCCTGACCTTCACCCCCGCGTTTGAGAACGTCTTTGTTGCCGTCCAGAACATGCTGGAGGAAGTGGGCATCAAGGTCGTCATCGACGAGACCGACAACATCGGCGACAAGCTGGTCGTCGGCGGTGCCGATCCTTACGTCAGCATCTGCTGGTGGAGCGCTCCGACCTCCGTCTCCGCCTGGTTCCGCTACTTCTCCGAGCATCCCACCACCATGGTCGGCGATGCCCTGGATCTGAAGGAAGCCGGCATCATTGACTGCTACAACAAGTGCATGACTGCTGCCACCGAGGCGGATCAGAAGGCCGCCGTGATGGAGCTGGCCCGTCTGTGCGTGGATGAGTACTGCCTGTACTGCCCGTTCTACGCCACCCTCAGCTACTACATCGGTGATGACACCATTCATGACAGCGATTTCGGTATGAGAGGCAATACCCAGTGGACGCCTGAGACCACCTGGCTCGGCTGATAGCAAACGTAATTGCGGCGGCCGTACGGACTTTTCCGTGCGGCCGTTCGCCCTATCGTAGTGTAGTAAGGAGAGAGATATGGGAAGGTTTCTGCTGAAACGCCTTTTTCAGACCCTCCTCATCCTGGTCATCATCTCCCTGATGGCCTTTGCCCTCATCCACATCATCCCGGGCGACCCGGTTTACGCGATGCTGGGCTCGGACATCACGCCGGAGTATCACGATCAGGTCTATGAATCCATGGGACTGAATCTTCCGCTGGTTGAGCAGTATTTCCGCTGGATCGGAAACTTTCTGCAAGGGAAGATGGGCTATTCCTACCACTTTAAAATGGACGTTTTGCAGCTCGTACAGCGCCGTTTGCCGGTGACGGTGATCCTCGGCATTACCTCCGCCGTGCTCAGCGTTGTGCTGGGTCTGTTATTCGGCATCATCACCGCGGTGCGCCGCGGCAAACCGATTGATTCCATTCTTACTGTGCTGGCTAACATCGGCATCGCAACGCCGGTATTCTGGCTGGCGGTGACGCTGGTGCTGATCTTCTCGATCAAGCTGCGCTGGCTGCCCTCCTGGGGCTTTACCATGCCCTGGGTGGACTTCGGCAAGAGCATGAAGCAGATGCTGATGCCCACCATCTGTATGAGCGTGGGCGGCATCGCCAGCTACACCCGCCAGACCCGCTCCAGCATGCTTGAGGTCATCGGCCAGGATTACATCCGCACCGCCCGCTCCAAGGGCCTGAAGGAAAGCCGCATCGTCATGGGGCACGCCGTCAAAAACGCGCTGATCCCCATTCTGACGCTGATCGGCATGACGCTGCGCAACTGCATCGGCGGCAGCGCCATCATCGAGCGCGTGTTCAACATCGCGGGCATGGGTTCCGTGATGGTAGAGGCCCTCGGCAACCGCGACTACATCACGCTGCAAAGCGGCATCATCTTCCTGTCCCTCATCACCTGCGTGTGCAATCTCCTTGTGGATATTGCCTACGCCTACGCGGATCCCCGGATCCGTCTGGAATGAGAGGGGGGACGGATATGAGCAACAGAAAACGCTTCTTCCGCGCCCTGTTTAACCGCAAGATCGTTGCAGTGGCGCTGGTCGTCATCCTGTTTTTCCTCATCTGCGCGGTGGCCTCGCCCCTTCTGGCCACCCATGACCCGAACCTGAACGACCTCTATTCCGTGACGCAGGGCCCCAGCTCCGAGCATGTCCTCGGCACGGATCAGCTCGGCCGCGATGTGTACAGCCGCATCGTCTACGGCGCCCGCGTGGCGTTTCTGGTCGGCATTCTGGCGGTGCTGATCTCCGCCGTGCTGGGCAGCGCCATCGGCCTGGTGGCCGGTTATTTCGGCGGCTGGATCGACAATGTGCTGATGCGTATCGTCGAGGCCATGATGGCCATTCCGCCCGTGGTGCTGGCGCTGGCGCTGGTGGCCATCTTCGGCCGCAGCGTGCCCATGCTGATTTTGGTGCTGGGCATCTCCAACGTCCCCAGCTTCGCCCGCATGATGCGCGGCCAGGTGCTGACGGTGCGCGATCTCGATTATGTCTCTGCCAGCCGCATCCGCGGCAACAGCGACTTCACCACCATGGTCAAGCACATTCTGCCCAACTGCCTGTCGCCCATGATCATCGTCATGACGCAGAGCATCGGCGGAACGATCCTGGCTGAGGCTGGCCTCAGCTTTTTGGGCGCGGGCGTACTGCCGCCCACTGCCTCCTGGGGCGCCATGGTGAACGATGGCTATACCTATCTGGAGAAGTGCCCGGTCTTTGCACTGGCCCCCGGAACGGCGGTCATTCTGCTGGTTCTGGCCTTCAACATTTTCGGCGACGGTCTGCGCGACGCGCTTGACCCGCGTCTGCGCGGCTCGAGATAAGGAGGGAAGCGTATGGCAGAGCATCTTTTGGATGTACGGCACCTCAAAACCGTGTTCCACATGGGGGAGGGCCTGGTCAAAGCCGTTGACGACGCGACCTTCCATGTGGACGAAGGCGAGATCATCGGCATCGTCGGCGAAAGCGGCAGCGGCAAGAGCGTTACCATGATGAGCATACTCAAGCTCATCGCCATGCCCCCTGGAGAGATCGTCGGCGGCGAGGCATGGTTCGGCGGCAAGGACATTCTGAAATACGCCGCCAACAGCCCGGAGCTGCGCGAAATCCGCGGCGGCGGCATCTCCATGATCTTCCAGGAGCCCATGACCAGTCTGAACCCGGTTCTGACCGTTGGCCAGCAGATCATGGAAAGCATCATGCTGCACCTCAAGCTCAGCAAATCCGACGCCCGCGCCCGGGCCATCGAGCTGTTGACCCAGGTGGGCATCCCGGACGCGTCCAGCCGCATCGACTATTACCCGACCCAGTTTTCCGGCGGCATGCGCCAGCGCGTGATGATCGCGATGGCGATGAGCTGCAACCCCAAGATCCTGATCGCGGACGAGGCCACCACGGCCCTGGACGTGACCACCCAGGAGCAGATTCTGGAGCTGCTGCGCAATATTGTCAAAGAGACCAATACCGCGCTGATCATCATTACCCACAACCTGTCCATCATCGCCCGCTATGCCGAGCGCATCTATGTCATGTACGCCGGCAACATCGTGGAGCGCGCCACCAGCGAGGAACTGTTCGCCGAGCCGTCCCATCCCTATACGATGGGCCTGCTGCGGGCCATTCCCCGCCTGGACAGCGACAAGAGCCAGCGGCTGGTGTCCATCGACGGCATCCCGCCGAACCCCGCGCTCAAGACCGGGCGCTGCCCCTTCTTTGAGCGCTGCCCCTATGCCGAGGCCCGCTGCGACGTGAAGGAGATCCCGGAGCCCATCGTCTACTCCGTGACGCACGCCGCCGCCTGCCGCTTCCGCCGGGAAGAGCTGATCGCCCGCGCACCGGCGCAGGTCCAGACGGCGGAGAAGCGCAGCATCGGCAAGACGCCGATTTTGCAGCTGGTCAATCTCAGCAAGTATTACCCGGTGACCCAGGGCATCGCACGGCGCAAGATCGGCGACGTGAAGGCCCTCGATGACGTGAACATCACCATCTACGAAGGGGAGACCCTGGGCCTCGTGGGCGAGAGTGGCTGCGGCAAGACCACCCTGGCCAAGACCGTACTGCGTCTGCAGCCTGCCACCGGCGGGCAGATCCTCTTCCGCGGGCAGGACATCACCGCGCTGAAAGAGCGGAAGCTTGGGGACATTCGCCGGGAGGTGCAGTTCATTTTCCAGGACCCGTACGGCTCGCTTGACCCCCGGCAGACAGCCGGCAGCGTGGTGGGCGAGGCGATCCGCACCCACCATCTGGCCAAGGACAAGGCGGACTATGACCGCCGCGTCAATGAGCTGTTTGAGGCCGTCGGCCTCGACCCCGGACTGAAGGACCGCGCACCGCATGAGTTTTCCGGCGGCCAGCGCCAGCGCCTTTGCGTAGCAGCGGCTCTGGCATCGGAGCCAAGCTTTGTTATCTGTGATGAGCCCATCTCCGCGCTGGACGTGTCCATTCAGGCGCAGATCATCAACCTGCTGATCGACTTGCAGGCCAAGCGGGGGCTGACCTATCTTTTCATCGCCCATGATCTGTCCGTCGTGCGTCACATCAGTGACCGGATCGCGGTTATGTATCTGGGTCGGGTGGTGGAGATCTCTCCCTGGGATCGGCTCTATGAAAACCCGCTGCACCCCTACACCCGGGCGCTGCTCTCCGCGATCCCGATCCCGGACCCCGTGGTGGAGAAGGCCCGTGTACGCACCCGGATCGAGGGCGAGGTTCCCAGTCTGATGAACCGGCCCACCGGCTGCGTCTTCCATCCCCGCTGCCCCTATGCGACGGAGCGCTGCGCCAAAGAAGTGCCGACGCTGCAGGATTATGACGGCCACGAGGCTGCCTGCTTCCGCATCGGGGAATTTGCGTAATGCTTGCATCCCCGGCGCAGAACATTTGCGCCGGGGATCCTTCCAAGGAGGAAATCGGAACGAATGGAACCCATTGTAATCAGCAGCCGGGACTTTCAAGAAGAGGACGGCTGCGGAAAGCGGCACAGCGTCCTGCTGAAAAAAGCCCTGATCGCGCCGGACGCCATGCTGGACTTTGCGGACGTGCTGCACGAATGCGGCTATAACGACGATTATGCCGTCATCTACGATGAGAACACCTACGAAGCGCTGCAGGGCAGACGGCCGAAGGCGAAGCAGGAGATCATTCTGCCGCCGGAGAATCTGCACGCAAACGAACACGGCGTGGAGCTGGCAAAGCAGCGCCTGGGGGATGCAAAGCTCCTCATCGCGGCCGGCGCCGGAACCGTGCATGACATCACGCGCTACATCTGCGCTGAGCGAGGATTGCCCTTCGGCAGCGTGCCCACCGCAGCCAGTGTGGACGGGTTCGTGTCCTCCGTCGCGGCCATGACGCTGGGCGGCTTTAAGGTCACCGTGCCCTCTGCCGCGCCGGATTTCCTGGTGGCGGATCTGGACGTGATCGCGAAAGCCCCGCTGTACCTGGCGGCCAGCGGCCTTGGCGACGTGCTGGGGAAGTATGTCTCCCTGACGGACTGGGAGATCGCCCATACACTTACGAACGAATACCATTGCCGCTATACGGCGGATCTGATGAAGGAAGCGGTGGACGAGGCCGCCGGGAGCGTGGAAGGCATTGCGTCCGGTGACCGGGGCGCCTTCGGCAGTCTGATGAAGGCCCTGGTGCTTTCCGGCGTCGCCATGCAGCTCAGCGGCAATTCCCGCCCGGCCTCCGGCGCGGAGCACCACGTTTCCCACATGATCGAGCTGGGGCCGCCCTGGCTGCCGAGCTGTGACGCGCTCCACGGCGAGAAGGTGGGCGTCGGCACCATTCTGGCTCTGCAGCGTTATCGCAGCTGGCTGGGGAAGACGCCGGAGGAGCTCGAGCGCGCCGTCGATGCCTGGAAGCCCTATACCGAGGCGCAGCTTCGCCCGGTGTTCGGCGCACTGACTGAGAGCGTCCTGAAGGAAAACGCCGACTGCTGCCTCGCCAAAGTGGATCCCTCGCGCATCGCCCCTTGCTGGGACAGCATTCAGTCCCTTCTGGCGGCTCTGCCTTCGGAATCCCAGGTGGAGGCGCTTCTCGCCCGCGTCGGCGGCAAGAGGAGCCTGCCGGACCTCGGCATCGACCCGTCGGAGCGCGACAGGATCCTTTCCTGGTCCCCGGCGGTGCGCAACCGTCTGACCTTTATGCGCCTGCTCCATACCATGCAGCTTTGAGGAAAGAGAGGATCATATTATGCCGAAAATTGAAGTGGCCGAGGGCATTGAACTGTTTTATGAAGATCTGGGCCAGGGGGACAAGTACGTTCTGAGCCTGATGATGGACTTTCCGCCCATCAACACCATCCGCGCCCTGGCTGACTACGGCTATCATGTGCTGCTGATCACCAACCGCGGCATCGGTAAATCCACCCACGTCTTTGAAAACTACGGCGCGGAGTGGTTCAACATTTTTGCCGACGACGTGGTGACCCTGGCCGACAAGCTGGGGATCGACAAGTTCGTCTATGCCGGCTGCTCCCATGGCGCCGGCACCGGCTGGCACATCGCCCTGCGGCACCCGGAGCGCCTGATCGCCTTCGTGGATATGGTGGGCGGCCCGCACAACATTGATGAGGGCATCTGGTCCTTCCGCACCATGGGGGACAAGGCCCCGCAGCGCAAGCCCATGGACCCGCCGGAGTTTGAAGATCCCGCGGTGGCCCGGCGCGATGCCCGCAACGCCCCTTACCGCGCCCAGCTCCAGGCGGAGCAGACGCCGGAGGAGAAGGCCCTGGACTATAAGCGGCCGCTCATCGGCCTTGGCACTGAGGAGAAGGTATGCGAGGCCCTGCGCACCATCCAGACGCCCACGCTGATGCTGGGCGGCATGGAGGACCCCATCAGCCGCCCGGACCTGATGATCCGCACCGCGGCCTGCCTGCCCCACGGGAAGCTGGTCATGTACTCCGGCTTCGGCCACAGTGGCCCTTATTGCCAGCTGGTGGAAGAGTGCACGGAGGAGATTTTGAACTTCCTGCGCAATGTGGAGCAGACCGGACGGGTCTACAAGGAAATCGTGGAGCCCTGAGAGAATACTAAAACAGCCGCTGAGCGATCACTCAGCGGCTGTTCAGACTGTAGACAAACCCTGTTTTGTAAAGGAACCGTTTTGCATGGGGGGGTGTGAGGGGGGACGGGAGTCCCCCTGCAGGTTCAATTTTCGCAAAAACCGGAACATTTTTGAATGTTTCGGTTTTTGAATTTCAAGCTGTCGACACTTTGTCGACAGCTTGAAACAGCCGCTGAGCGATCACTCAGCGGCTGTTTTTAATTCAAAAAGATCCCATGGCGCGCCCTGCGGCGGCGGCGCGGAAAAACGCAGCGGCTGCCCGCTTTCTGGATGGGGAAACGCGATGGAATTTGACCACAGCGCAATGGCGCCGCGCGATTTTGCGCCGTAGCGTCCGTCGCCGCAGAGGGGAACGGCACGGGAGGCGAATTGCACGCGGATCTGATGGCTGCGCCCGGTCAAAAGCGTGACCGACACGAGCGAACAGCCTTCCCGCGATTCCAGGACGCGGTAGGTCAGCGCTGCGTCCCGCACGCCGCGGCGGCGCCGCTGCACCACGTAGCTCTTGTTTTTCGCCGTGTCGTGGTAAAGCAGGTCCCGCATCTCGCCCTGCGCCGGGGCGGGCACGCCCTCACAAACGGCGAGATAGGTCTTTTGCATCTCGCCGGATGCGATGCTCCGGCTGCATGCGGCGGCGGCTTTGGCGGTGAGGGCATAGACCATCACGCCGCCAACGCCCTGATCCAGGCGGTGGACGCAGAATGCGGGACAGCCAAGCTGCGCCTCCAGCGCCCGGCACATGCCGTTCTGCGAATCCAGGCCCACCGGCTTGATGCAGACGGCGAGCGCGTCGTCCCGATAGAGAATCCCAATCTGCTCCATCATTCTCCCAAACGCAGCGCGCCGTTGGGGCAGACCTGCACGCAGGCCATGCAGCCGTCGCAGCGGCGGCTTTTCCCCTCCGCGTCAAAGACCGGCAGAGCGTAAGGGCAGGCGTTCAGGCAGGCGCGGCAGCCCACGCACTCGTCGCGGTCCACCTTCGTCCAGCCGTTATTGTCCCGGCTGATGCAGGAGACCGGGCAGGCGTCGATGCATGGGGCGTCAGCGCAGTGGCGGCAGCTGTCCGTCAGATACTGGGTCAGGCCTTTGGAGAGGTCGACGGCCTTGTACGTTCGAAATGAGACGGCGTTATGGTCCTCCGCGGCGAAGTGGTGGTCCATGCACGTCACGACGCAGGCCAGGCAGCCGACACATCTGTCATTGTCCGAAACGATATGTCCCATGTCTCTTACACCTCCTTGGCATCACCGGACTTTTCCACAGCGCACAGAAAGCTGCGGAATCCGGGAAAACCGGAAATCGGGTCGCGGTAGTCGGCTGGGATCAGCAGATTGACGCTGCCTGCCGGGTCGTCATGGTAAATGTGCACCACGCCGGGCTTGACGCCGATGTCGGCGGCACAGGTGCATTCCAGCGCACCCTGCGAGGTGCGGATGAACGCCCTCCCGCCGTTTGCGATGCCCAGTTTTGCCAAATCCTCCGGGTGCAGGAACGCCAGGGGGTGGGGCTCCAGCTTCGCCAGCCAGGGCACCCGATAGGTGCAGGAGTGGAAAAACTGGGGACGGCGCGCGCCGGTGACGAGGAGGAAGGGATACTTCTCCCGGTCCCCGGCAAGGCTGCGCCAGTCGCGCCAGCGGGGCAGCGCGTCATAGCCCGGCCTATGGTACTGCGCCAGAAGCCCGGAGACAAACTCCACCTTGCCGCTGGGGGTCTTCAGGCCGCGCTCATAGCTGTATTTCTGCCCGGCGCGCATTTTCCGGGCGGGCAGGCCATCCGGCGCGGCTTTCAGCTCTTCCAGTCGGACGCCCGTGGGGCGGAGGATGTAATCCAGATAGGCGTCAAAATCCGCCAGATCCAGCATTTCGCTGTGCAGGTCCATGGCGTGGGCGAGGCGCAGCATGATCTCCACATCCGGCAGCTTGTCGCCGGCGGGGATGGGCGAGGGGAGATAGAAGAGCTGATTGTCCTTACCCACGACCACCTGGTCCCGCTCAATGGCAGTGCAGGCGGGCAGGACATAGTCCGCCTTCCGGCAGGCTTCGTTCCAGAACAGGTCCGTCACGACGAGAAACTCCGCCGCGTCCAGGGCATCCAGCATTTTGTCCGGCCGTGGCCACATCTGCGGATTTAAGCCAAAGGCGATCACGTTGCGCAGCGGATAGGGCTGCTGCGTCAGGAGCATTTCGGGCAGGTCGATGCACTGCGCCTCGTTCACCAGCTTGTCCCAGACAGGGTATTTCCCGCAGGAGACGGCATCTTCCGGGTGGGGGGGTGCAGCGAGATTCTGGTGGTTGTCGTCCAGCACGGCCTTGGGCGTTTCGTCCGCGCCGTTGCCGCCGGGCCGGTCAAAGCTGCCGGTCAGGGCGGAGAGCATCGTCACCGCGCGCTCGTTCTGCACGCCATTAAGACAGTGGACGATGGAGCAGCTGGAGATTTGGATGGAGAGGCCGCCGCCGGCGATCATGTGCGCTGCGCGGCGGATTTCTGCCGCGGGAACGCCGCAGATCGCCTCGGTCTGCTCCGGGGAAAAGTCCGCGACATAGGTCTTGTATTCCTCAAAGCCCACGCAGTATTGCTCAACAAAGGGCCTGTCATAAAGCCCATCCCGGATAAGAACGTGCGCGATGGACAGGGCCAGGGCGCCGTCCGTTCCGGGATAAGGCTGCAAATGCAGATCCGCCATGGCGGCGGTAGGCGTTCTGCGCGGGTCCACAACGATGACCTTACCGCCCCGCTTCTGGATGGAGCGGAGCTGGTTTAAGCTCCCGTCCCGGGAATAGGCGGGATTGTTCGACCAGATGAGGTAGGTTTTGCACGCCGCGGCATCCGGGCGGGGATAGCAGCCATACACCAGATTCCAGGCCATCACATGCGCGCGGTTGCAGCAGCTGGACTCCGAGCCGTAGTTGGGGCTGCCGTAGGCTGCGGCCAGATCGCCCAGCACGCGGCGGAACCACTTGGGGTGCCCGGCAAAAAAGAGCGTGCTTTTGGCGCCGGATTCCTCCCTGGTGCGAAGCAGGCGCGCGGAAATAGCGCCGATGGCCTCCTCCCAGCTGACAGGGACATATTCCCCGCTGCCCTTTGGCCCAATGCGCTTCATCGGCCGGGTCAGCCGATCCGGGTGGTGGACAAATTGCTTCATGGCGGCGCCTTTCACACAGAGGCTGCCTTTGATATGGGGGTGGTTCTGCGCCTTCATGACGGACTGGATGCGCCCGTCCGCCACGGTGGCGTCCACCAGACAGGCCTGGCTGCAAATGCCGCAGACGGCCAGCTTTGTTTCTGCCATGCTGTATTCTCCTGTCCTTTGGTTTCTTGCTGATATTGTACAACGCCCATGTCCCTTTGTCCAGCGGCGCAAAGGGGAAAAATGGCAGCTTGCAGTTGATTCCGGGGGTGGAACGTGCTACGATATGATCAAAGCAGGACCGATCATGGAGGAAAGGGGAGCGCTGAATGGAACGGACCTATCGCAGCTGGCTGGACGGCGGCTTTGAAAGCGCCCAGCGGGAATATACCGAGCCGACGCCCCTGCTGGCAGAGGACGGCAGGCTGTTGGCCGCCGGTTGGGCGCGGCACAACGTCTTTTCCTACGACCGAAATCGCGTAAAGAAACCCCTGCGGCGCAAGGAGTGGGACTTTTATCAGCTCTCGGATGGGCACTATATGGTGCAGCTCAGCTTTGCCAACATCTCGCTGGGCGGCTATGCCTCCGCGGTGCTGGTGGATCTGCGGCAGGGGAAGACCCTCTGCTCGACGATGGCGCCCTTCCTGGGCGGAAAGGACCGCTACATTTTGCCGCCGAACGGGGATGCGCCCGGCACGGTGGAGATGAAGGTGGGGAAAAGCCTTTTTCGTACTGAGACTACGGAGAATCAGCGGCTGCTTCAATTCCGCATGGATGATGTAAGCTGTGAGTTCCGCCTGGAACAACTGCCCGGGCAGGAGAACATCACCACGGTCTTGCCCTTCGACGGGCATCCTGACCGCTATTTCATGACCACAAAGCTCAACTGCATGCCCTGTGAGGGCACGTTTCGCTTCGGAACGGAGGAAGTCCGCCTTTCAAAGGACAGCGCCTTCGGCGTTCTGGACTGGGGCCGGGTCTGCACGCCCTATTCGCTGGTATGGTACTGGGGCAACGGCTCTGCCTGTCTGACGGATGCAAACGGCGCGCGCCATCTTTTCGGCTTTGAGATCACATGGGGCATCGGCGATGAGCACAGCGCGACGGAGACCTGCCTTTTCTATGACGGCGTGGCGCACAAGATCGGGCCGGTGGACGTGAAGACCTTTCCGAAGCCTGACGGCTATCTGCACCCCTGGGAGTTCATCTCCCAGGACGGGCGCTTTCAGATGACCATGCAGCCTTTCTATGACCATCACAGCGACCTGAACGTGGGCGTGATGCGCATGCACTCCCACCAGGTCCACGGCCTTTGGAGCGGCACGGTAGTGCTGGACGACGGTACGGCGCTGGAAATTCACGATATGTACGCATTTTGCGAATATGTGGAAAACCGCTGGTGAGGCAGCGGGGACAGGAGCGACAATGGACAAGACGATCATCACTTCCGCGCCCTTCGGCGTTACGAAAAACGGCGAAGCCGTCACGCGATGGACGCTGAAAAACGCCGCGGGGATGCAGGCGGACATTCTGGATTACGGCTGCACGGTGCAGCGCATCCTTGTGCCGGATTCCAACGGTGTGCCCGTCGATGTGGCGCTGGGCTATGACGATCTGGCCGGCTATGAGCAGGGGAGCTGCTTTTTCGGGGCCTTTATCGGGCGCTACGCCAACCGCATCAAGGGCGCGGCATTTGAGCTGAACGGCAGGCGCTATTCCCTTGAAAAGAACGATGGAGAGAACCATCTGCACGGAGTTTACTGCACCCAGGTCTTTGCCGGTGAGGTGGAAGGCGACACGCTGGTTTTCCGCCGCGTCAGCCCGGACGGGGAAGAGGGATATCCCGGAACGCTGACCTTCGCTGTCCGCTACCGTCTGACGGCGGACAACACGCTGGAGATGGACTACCGCGCCGTCACCGATGCGGACACCGTCGTAAACTTCACCAACCATACTTACTTCAATTTAAACGGCGCCGGGGACATTCTGGGCCACCGGCTCACCATCCATGCCGACCGCTTTGCCGAGGGGAACGCCGAAACGCTGCCCACCGGGCGGATTTTGCAGGTGCAGGGCACGCCGATGGACTTCCGCGCCGGGCGCGTCATCGGGGACGACATCAACGCGGACTGGCCGCAGATCCAAAATTGCAGGGGCTACGACCACTGCTTTGTGCTGAACGGAGCATCCGGCACGCTGCGAAAGATGGCTTCGGCCAGGGGCGATAAAAGCGGCATCCGTCTGGAGGCCTGCACCACCCAGCCCGCCATGCAGCTTTATACCGGCAACTTCGTTGACATGGATACCGCGCCCGCAGGGAAGGGAGGCGTGCGCTATGGCCGCTACGCGGGGTTCTGCCTGGAAAGCCAGCATTACCCCTGCAGCCCCAATTTCCCGGACTTTCCCACAACGCTTCTGCGCCCGGGGGAGGAATACCACGAAGTGACGACCTACCGGTTTTTCAGTGAATAAGAACCAAAGGAAGGACGGCAAAAGCCGTCCTTCAAGCTGTCGACAAAGTGTCGACAGCTTGAAAAGCAAAAACCGAAACATTCAAAAACGTTCCGGTTTTTGCGAAGATTGGACGTGCAGGGGGACTCCCGTCCCTCCTCACACCCCCCCATGCAAGACACTTCCTTGGCAAAACAGGGTTTCTCTACAGTCTGAAGGACGGCAAAAGCCGTCCTTCATTATTTTGCACGAGCCGCGCTTTTCTCTTTCCCGCTATTTCCACCGCAAAAGACTTGCACTGCAACAGCGCCCTTTGACAGGTTTCCCATAACATAAATCCTATAATTTATGTAAACTTGGATTGGGGGCGTACCGATGAAACTGAAACTGAGATTTGCGCTTTTGCGGCGGCAGCTGGTGGACGGCGTGCTGACGGAGACAAAGCCGCAGCTGGCCATCGCGCTGAGCTGGATTCTGAACTTTGTGCTGGGACTGGTCTTGGCGGCGGTGCCGCTGTTCGGCGGCAGCGGTCCATTCGGCATCGCCTTTGTCGCCAGGGCGAGCGCGGGGCTGTCCGGGTTGATGGCGGCACTGGGCGCGGCGCTTGGTTACCTGGCCTTTTTCGGCTTCCGCGAGGGGATCAAGGCCGTTGCAGCACTGGTGCTGGTGTTCACCACGCTCTATGTGTTTCAGGACAGCAAGCTGGCGCGACGCAGCTTTTTCATGCCGGCCATTGCCGCTTTTTTTACGCTGCTGACGGTCTTTCTCGGCTATTACACCGCAGAAGCGGGAAGCTATATGCTCCTGCCACTGCTGGCGCAGACGGTTCTGGCCTACGGCTGCACGTATTTTTACCGTGAGGCGCTGCGGACGGACGAGCCTGTGACGGAGGCAGCGGAGCTGCGCCGGGGAATCGCGCTGCTGCTGCTTCTGTCCTGTGTCCTGATGGCCTTGTCCGGCGCGCTGATCCTGAACATTGTTTCCCTGGGGCGTGTGGCGTCGATTCTGCTGGTCCTGGCTGCGGCAGGAAAGGGCGGCGCGCTCTGCGGCGCTGCGGCGGGCATCGTCCTGGGCGGGGCGATGGACGCGGTTTCCGGCCTTCCCGTTTTTTATTCGCTGTGCTATGCGCTGTCAGCGCTCACCTCCGGCGTTTTTTCGCGCCATGGGCGGCTTTTATTCCTGCTCAGTTATATTCTCTGCGGGGCGCTTTGCGCGATCCTGTGCGCAGGCTCAGGGCTGCGGGTGGAACTGCTGTATGAAAACTTTGTCGCCGCTGTGATCTATCTCGTGCTGCCGAATTCGCTGCTCAACCAGATCGGGATGCTGCTCAAAAGCGCGCAGAGCAGCACGGGGGAGAGCGGTTTGCGCCGCTATACGGCGCATCGCGTGCGGCAGATGGCTGAGGCCTTTTCTGACCTGTACAGTACGGTGGACAGCACCCTTTCTGTCCGGCAGAAGGAGGAAACGCTGCCCCAGGCCTTTGACCGGGCTGCGGAACAGGTCTGCTGCAAGTGCAAAAACAAGACCGAATGCTGGAACGGAAGCTATATGGATACGCTGTCGGTGTTCAACGACCTCAGCGAGCCGATCCGCGCAAACGGGATTTTACACAAAGAAGACCTGCCCAAGCACTTTCTGGAGCGCTGCCTGATGCCGGGCGAGCTGGTCAGCGCCGTCAACGGAGAGCTGCGCGGACAGATGTACCGCAGGCAGTATTTCGCGCGGATGCAGGAGAACACCTCCGCCGCCTATGCCCAGTATCAGGACTTGTCGGAGATCCTTTCGGGCGTATCGGACGAGCTTTTGAACGCCTACGGGCCGGACCCGCTGGCGCAGCGGCGGCTGGCCCGCTATCTGGGCGCGATGGACATCGACGCGGACATCGCCGTGTTCCGCGACCGGACGGGGCGGCTGCACATCGTTCTGGAAAGCGTGAAGCTGCAAAAGCTGATGGAGGAGCCGGGCAGCCTGGAGCGGCTGAGCGAAGTGGTCGGCGTAAGGCTGTGCAGGCCGCTGAACCGTGACGCGGCCGCCGCCGGACGGATCACCCTTCTGGAGGCGGAGCCGCTGTCGGTCTCGGTGGGCGTCGCGTCCATGAAGAAGGCGGGTGAGCCGGTCTCCGGCGACCGGGGGACGTATTTTAAAACGGAACAGGGGATGCTGTGCATCATTCTGTCCGACGGCATGGGCAGCGGGGAGAGCGCAGCGAAGGAGAGCGTGGCCGCGATCCGCATCCTGGAGCGTTTTCTCCGCACGGGGATCGAGCCGATGCTCGCCATGAAGATGCTCAACTCCGTGATGCTTTTGAAAAACTGCGATGAGTGGGGCTTTGCGACCGTTGACCTGCTCTGTATCGATCTGTTCAGCGGCAACGCGGCCTTTTATAAATACGGCGCTGCGCCCAGTTATGTGAAAAGCGTGCGCCAGATCCGGCGCGTGCGCAGCCAGTCCTTGGCGGCGGGCCTCAGCACGGGAGCGAACAATCTGCCCGACGTCATCAAAATGCGGCTGCACCCCGGAAATGTGGCGCTGATCGCCAGCGACGGCGTGCTGGCGGAGACCAATGACAGCTGGCTGCGCCGACTGCTTTCAGAGGCGGATACCGACAACATGAAGCTCCTGGCACGCGAAACGCTGAAAACGGCGCTGAAGCAGTATGGTGCAAGCGATGATATGACGGTGCTGGCAGTGCGGCTTGAAAAGAGGGACTGAAAACGGGGATGTACCAACGCAGATTGCGCCTTTTTCAACGGCTGCAAAGAACGAAAATCTATGACCCTTACATGCATAAGCGGCAGCCAAAGCGGTTAAACTGGGAACAAATAGAAGCCAGACCGCACAGGGAGGGAAAGCGCGTGGTTAAGGGGACAAGCAAGCGGATCGTCGTGGTAAAATCACCGGATCCGAAGGTGTTTGAAGAGGCGATTTTTATTGTCAAAGAGGACTTTCTGGGGCGTGGCGGGCGAGCCAACGCCCTGGAGGAAGCGCAGAAGGTCGCGGATGAGTATATCCGCTCCAGCGTCTCCGTTCCGCGCAGCTTCCTGCTGCGCATCCCTCCGCTGGTGTGGGCCTTTATCGGCGCATGCATCAGCGCCGCCGCCGTGCTGCTGCTCTATCAACTGTAAATCGGGATCGCCGCGCCGGAACCATGCGTGTTCCGGCGCGGTTTTTTTGCGTGGAATCGGTTGTAATTACTGGCAAAGCGTGCTAAAATAATTCGGTGTAAAACAGGAAAGAGAGGGCTTGTCATGAGCAGTATTACCGATATTCTCCTTGCGCCGGAGGGCGAGAAAAAAATCAACTGGGTGGAGCGCAATATGCCCATCTGCCGGGCGCTTGCCAAGGAGTTTGAGACGAGCAAGCCCTTTCAGGGACTGAAGATCACCCTGTCCGTGCATCTGGAGGCGAAAACCGCCTATCTCTGCCGCTTGCTGGCCAAGGGCGGGGCGGAGATGCACGTCACCGGCTCCAACCCGCTTTCCACGCAGGACGACGTCGCCGCGGCCCTGGCTGCCGGCGGCATGGAGGTGTTTGCCCACCATGGCTGCACCATGGAGCAGTATGACGCTGATCTGCGTGCCGCTCTCTCCTGCGGGCCGAACATCATCATTGACGACGGCGGCGATCTGGTCCATCTGGTCCATACGGAAATGCAGGACCTGCTGCCCGGCGTGATCGGCGGCTGCGAGGAGACCACCACCGGCATCCACCGTCTGAAGGCTATGGACCGGGCGGGGGAACTGAAATTCCCGATGGTCATGGTCAATGACGCCGACTGCAAGCATCTGTTCGATAACCGATACGGCACCGGCCAGAGCGTGTTTGACGGCATCAACCGCACGACGAATCTGATCGTCGCGGGCAAATATGTGGTCGTGGCCGGCTACGGCTGGTGCGGCAAGGGCGTTGCCATGCGGGCAAAGGGCCTGGGCGGCCGCGTCATCGTGACGGAGGTTGACCCGGTCCGCGCCATTGAAGCGCATATGGACGGCTTTGAAGTCATGCCGATGGACGAAGCCTGCCGTCTCGGCGATATTTTCGTGACGGTCACCGGCTGCTCCGGCGTGATCACGCCTGCCCACTTTGTCCAGATGAAAGACGGCGCGATCCTGACCAACGCCGGTCACTTCGACGTTGAGGTGGATATGGCCGGGCTGCACGCGATGGCAGAGAGCCATTACGAGGCGCGGCACAACATTGAAGGCTACGTCCTGCCGAACGGCAAGACGGTGTTTGTCATTGCCGAGGGGCGGCTTGTGAACATCGCGGCGGGGGACGGGCACCCGGCGGAGATCATGGATATGAGCTTTGCCATCCAGGCGCTCTCCGCAAAATATCTGGCTGACCACCGCGGCAGCATGAAGCCCGGCGTCGTGCCAGTCCCGGCAGAGATCGACACCGCCGTGGCCAGAAAAAAGCTGGAGACGCTCGGCATCCGCATCGACACGCTCACGCCGGAGCAGAAAGCATATCTCGGTCTTGCATAATCGTTTCCCCGGATTCTTTCGGAAATGAGGTGAAGAGATTG
>SVKR01000123.1 GCA_015068365.1 Oscillospiraceae bacterium | reverse complement strand
TAAAGGAACCGTTTTGCATGGGGGGGTGTGAGGGGGGACGGGAGTCCCCCTGCACGTTTAATCTTCGCAAAAACCGGAACATTTTTCAATGTTTCGGTTTTTGCTTTTCAAGCTGTCGACACTTTGTCGACAGCTTGAAAAACTCCCGGACGAGTGTCCGGGAGCTTTTCGTTGCTTCATTAGTCAACCACGTAAGGCATGAGGGCCACCTGACGGGCTCTCTTGATGGCCTCGGTGAGCTGGCGCTGATGCATGGCGCAGGCGCCGGTGGCACGGCGGGGCAGGATCTTGCCGCGCTCGCTGGTGAACTTCTTCAGCTTCGCGACGTCCTTATAATCCACAAAGGTCGCTTTGTCCACACAGAACTGGCAAACCTTTCTGCGCTTATGGGTCTTCCCATTGTTCTTATCAAAAGCCAAGGCTGTATCCTCCTGTCAAGATTATTGTTTGCGGCAAAGCGCTTCAGAACGGCAAATCGCCGTCCGTGTCGTTCAGCTCAGAGAAGGCGGACGCGCTGGGCGCGTTGTCATAGCTCTGATAGCTGCTGCCGCGGGACTGATAGCCGTCGCTGCCGCCGCGCGGGGCCGCGCCGCCGTTTTCATCGCGGCTGCGCTTGCTTTCGCCAAAATAGACGTTGTCCGCCACGACCTCGGCGCTGCGGCGCTTGTTGCCGTCCCGGTCCGTCCAGTCACGGATCTGCAGCCGGCCGGAAACGACGGCCATGCTGCCCTTCGTGAAATACTTGGACACGAACTCGGCGGTAGAGCGCCACGCGACAATGTCGATGAAATCCGTCTGCCGCTCGCTGCCGTCCCGGCCGCCGAAATCCCGGTCGACCGCGATGGAAAAGCTGACGACGGGAAGCTGGCTCTGGGTGTAGCGCAGCTCGGGATCGCGGGTCAGACGCCCCATCAGATCAATGTGATTCAGCATCGTTTCTCGCTCCCTCTCAGGCGCAGCGCAGCGTAATCAGGCTGCGGATCACGCCGTCGGTGATGCCGAGGACACGGTCCAGCTCCGCAGGGAAAGCCGGGCCGCAGGTGAACTTCACGAGAACGTAGTACCCTTCGGTCAGGTAGTTGATTTCGTAAGCCAGCTTGCGCTTACCCATCTCCTCCATCTCGTCAAGGGTCCCGTTGGCCTCGATCAGTGCCTTGAACTTTTCGACGATTGCAGCGGTCTCCTCCTCCGTCAGGTTGGGGTTGAGAACGTACATGCACTCGTACTTTTCCGTGGATTTTGCCATTTGTGCACCTCCTTCTGGACTGATGGCCTGCGCGGCAAGGCGCAGGCAAGGATAGCCCGCCCCGTCACGGAGGCGAGCTTTTTTATTATACATGAAACATTTGGCTTGTCAACCGTTTTTTCTTCAAAAAGTGCCGGCGCTGTGTCCAGCGCCGGCACGTTCCGGTCGGTTTCCGGCGTTTTATTACGCCTCTTCGATGATCTTCAGGTCGCGGGCCACGATCAGCTCCGCGCCGGTCTTCTGGATGACCTCGGTGACGGTGGTGTTCTTGGAGATCTCCTCCAGGTGGGGCCGGGGAATGCCGAACTCGTCCTTGATGAAGTGGACGACGGCCAGCTCGGACACGAAATAGTCCACGCAGCGCCAGCCGGTCCAGGGCAGCTCGGTCTTGTGCACCAGCTTGGGGTTGCCGTTTTTGTCGGTGTGGGTGCTCATGACGATGGTGGTCTTGGAGCCGGTCACCAGGTCCATGGCGCCGCCCATGCCGGCCACGGTCTTGCCGGGGATCATCCAGTTGGCCAGGCAGGCGCGGGCGTCCACCTCATAGGCGCCGAGGACGGTGATGTCCACATGGCCGCCGCGGATGAAGCCGAAGGAGCGGAAGGAGTCAAAGCAGGCGGAGCCCACGCGCAGCTTGCTGGGGCGGCCGCCGGCGTCCACCACGTTGGGGTCGAAGTCCTCGCCGGGCTGGGGCGCGCCGTTCAGGCCCACCGCGCCGTTCTCGGTGTCGATCCAGATGTCAACGCCCTCGGGCAGATAGTCCAGGCACTTGGTGGGCATGCCGATGCCCAGGTTGACGACGTTGCCGTCCTTGAAGAAGCGGGCAGTGCGCCACGCGATCAAATCTTTTCCGGTCAGATCACAAGACATTTCGATTCCCTCCTCTTATGCTTCGGTCAGGGCCTTGCCCTGCACAACGGCGTCCACGATGAAGTGCGGCGTCATGATCTCGTCGGGATCCAGCTCGCCCACCTCGACGATGTGCTCTGCCTCGACGATGACATAGTCCGCGGCGGTGGCAAAGACCTCGTTGAAGTTGCGGGAGGTGCGGCGGTACACCACGTTGCCGAGGGTGTCGGCCTTATAGGCGTGGATGAACGCCACGTCCGCGTGCAGCGGCAGCTCAAGGATGTAGCGGGGGCCGGCGGTGGGGTCCTCCGGCTTGACGAAGCGGAACTCGCCCTTTTCGTTGTCCCACTCCAGAAGCTGCTTGCCGTCCTGCATCGGGGTGTAGACGCCCGTGGGGGTCAGGATGCCGCCGATGCCGGCGCCGCCGGCGCGCACCTTTTCGCACAGGGAGCCCTGGGGGCAGAAGGTGATGTTGATCTCGCCCTTCACCACGCGCTCGCAGGTCTCGGCGTTGTTGCCGATGTGCGAGCAGGTGATCTTGCGGATGCGGTCAGCGCGCACCAGCTTGCCGATGCCGCGGCCGGGGACGCTGGTGTTGTTGGAAATGACCTGCAAATCGGTGATGTCGGTGGCCAGCAGGCCGTCGATGAGGCTTTCCGCCACGCCCACGTTCACGAAGCCGGGCAGCAGAATGCTCATGCCGGTGAAGCAATGCTCGGCAATGACCTTTTCAATGGTCGTAACTTTATTCTGCAAGTGAATCAATCCTTTCTTATATTAATACTCTGAGCTTGTTCAGACCTTCTCGAACACGGTGGCAACGCCCATGCCGCCGCCGATGCAGAGGGTAGCCAGGCCGCGCTTGGCCGCGGGGCGCTTGACCATCTCATGCAGCAGCGTCACGATGATGCGCGCGCCGGAAGCGCCGACGGGGTGGCCGATGGCCAGCGCGCCGCCGTTGACGTTGACCTTGTCCATGTCAAAGTGCAGCTCGCGCGCGACGGCGATGGACTGGGCGGCAAAGGCCTCGTTGGCCTCCACCAGGTCGATGTCCCCGATCTCCACGCCGGCCTTGGCCATGGCCTGGCGGGAAGCGGGAACCGGGCCGGTGCCCATGATCTTCGGGTCCACGCCGCCCTGGCCCCAGCCGGTCAGCTTTGCCATGGGCTTCAGGCCGTACTTCTTCACGGCCTCGCCGCTGGCCAGCACGAGCGCGGCGGCGCCGTCGTTGATGCCGGAGGCGTTGCCGGCGGTGACGCGCAGGGAGCCGTCCGACGCGACCTTCTTGCACTCCTTGGCGTCAAAGGTGTCCTCCACCGTGCCGCCGTCGGCCTGAAAAGCGTTGTCGGCGGACAGCTTGAACGCCCCGCGCAGCTTGCCCATCTTCTCGCGGCTGGGGTCTTTCTGGGGGAACTCGTCCACCTTGAACTCGACGGTCTCCTTCTTGACCTTGACCGGCACGGGGACGATCTCGTCGTCAAACTTGCCGGCGGCCTGGGCCGCGTTCCACTTGACCTGGGAGCTGTAGCCGAAGTCGTCCAGCTCCTCGCGGGTGATGCCCCACACGTCGCAGATGTTCTCGGCGGTGGTGCCCATGTGGTAGTTGTTGAAAGCGTCCCACAGGCCGTCCTTGACCATGGTGTCCACCAGGCCCTGGGTGCCCATGGCCACGTCCATCTTCTTGCCGAAGCGCAGATCCGGCAGCGCGTAGGGCGCCGCGGACATGTTCTCCATGCCGCCGGCCACCACGATCTCCGCATCGCCCGCGGCGATGGAGCGGGCCGCCTCGATGACGGCCTTCATGCCGGAGCCGCAGACCATGCCGATGGTGTAGGCGGGCACGGACAGGGGCACGCCGGCCTTGACGGAGGCCTGGCGGGCGGGGTTCTGGCCCAGGCCGGCGGTCAGGACGTTGCCCATCATGACCTCATCCACGCACTCCGGGGCCACGCCGGCGCGGCGCAGGGCCTCGCGGATGACGATGGCGCCCAGCTCCACGGCCGGGGTGCCCTTCAGCGTTCCGCCGAAGGAGCCGATGGCAGTGCGGCAGCAGTTTACGACGTAAATATCCTTCATTTCGCTTTACTCTCCTTGTATTTTCATTTTTAAAAACAAATCCGATGCATTTTTATGGGATAACCGAAATCCAGCAAGAGTATATTCTCTATTATGTAATAAGTCAAGTTTATTGGGCGTCGCGGATCTTTTTCGCCTGGCTGGTGATGCCCTTGCTGCGCCAGTGGCCGAAGAAGAAGTACGGCAGCAGCACGATTAAGCCGATGGCCATGCCGAAGCCCCAGGTCTGGATGAGGCCGAAGTAATGCTCCATGCCCACGCCGGCCTTTTCGGCCAGCTCCGCCGTGGCGTAAAGGCCCGCCTCCACGGCGGCCCGGCAGTCGGCGTTCAGCGGCCGGATGGCGAGGAAATAGCCTAGCGGGATGCGCAGAAGC
>SVKR01000122.1 GCA_015068365.1 Oscillospiraceae bacterium | reverse complement strand
ATGCATCGCTGGTGGAGAAAGCAGGCGACAGCATTTCTGAAGGCGAGACGGCCATTATCCTTCTTGCACAGGAAGAATACGAAACCGCGCTTACAGCAAAGCTAAATGATTTCGATGTGACGATCACCCGCTTCGATGCAGCTGAAGTCGCGGCAGAAGTCGAGCATGCCCGCGATGTCGAGCGCCAGATGGCAAAGGAGACCAGAGAAAAACTGCGGGAAGAAAAGACAGAGGCATTCAAAGAGACCGTTGCAAAGAAAAGCGAGGAACTGAAAAACTGGTTTTCACATCTCGGCAAAGGTGAATAACTCCTCAAAACCATTATGAATCCGAAAAGAAACAGCCCCAACAGAACGATGCCTGTCGGGGCTGTTTCTTTGAGAGGATTATCAAAATGAAAAAGATGAAAAAGCTTCTTGCCCTGCGATCATTATGATACCCTGATATCTACCCTGGAAATGCTCATAGGTGGTTTACGATAAATACACAACAGCAGCACTTATGATGCTAATGATGCCAATCATGATGCTAATAAAAATGTCGTAGATAATGTCATAGATAATGTCGTAGTAATTGGCGTAGAGAATGGCGCAGATATTGGCGCAGAGATTGGCGTAGAGATTAGACAAAAGGCACGGTGGAGAGCCGCTGCTCTCCACCGTAAGAAATGCTATTTCGCGTTATTGCGTGTTTTTCTCGATCCACTGAATGAAGCGGTCTTTCGGCACGACCATGCGCTTTCCGATGTGAAGCGTAGGGAAATCTTCACGCCGAAGGAGATTGTATGCATTTGCGCGGGAAATGCTTAGGACTGCTGCAATGTCGTTTGCACACAGGCTGAGAGGCAGTTGCTCGTATTGTGTATAAACAAGTTGATCCATGACGCCTTCCCCCTCGACTAATCTGCAAAAATCAGATCGGCCAATATGGCCTCTGCTGCCCTTTCCCGAATGCCGTTCATCCGTCTGACCCACTCCATCTGATCCTGGGCTTTCAGTTTTTCCGTCACGCCCTCGCGGGCGGCGTATTGCTGGATCAGCAGGTCGAACATTTCATTGGCCGAGCGGTCGATTTCTTCCAGATGGACATTCAGCTTGCCGGAAAGCAGCAGCCCGGTGTAGATGCCGTCATGATACTTCTTCAGGTAATCTCGCCGCCGCATGCCCCAGACGCCGATTTTCGGAGCGTCCGGCGGCAACAAATCGGGAAGCAGATAGTCGCCTTCGCGGTGATATGTAATATTGCACTTCATCATAATCCTCCTTTTTTGTAGGACCCCAACAGTGACCCCAGTTGTGATGGTTTGTTCTAGACCGATTAGACTGAAAAGTACAAGAATCACCGATTAATTAGCAAAAATGTGATAAATTAGGACCGATAAGTTGCAATAAGATTCGATTTCTCTATTCGAATCCCTCCTTCTCCGCCAACAAAAAAGTGACATGCTTCGGCATGTCACTTTTTTGTTTGCCCTGCGCGCGGCGCGGGGTGGGGGGCGGCGCGTGCGCCGGCTTACTGTTCGCTGAGCTGCAGCTTCGCCGGGTCAAAACCGAAGTCCGCGATGCTGGCGCGGTTCGTCAGATCGGGCTCGGCGGCGCAGATTTTGTTCAGCCAGAGCAGAATGTCCGCGGCGCCCTGGGTGGCAAAGCCGATGAGGGTACTCGTGCTGACGGCGCCGGAGAGATTGTCGGTGACGCTGTCAAACATCAGCGGCGCGGAGGCGTCGAATTCGCCGGGGATGAGCAGCCAGTCGCCGGTGAAATCGGGCTCTTCGCCGTCGTTGTCCGCGGTGTAGTAGTCATAGCTGGCGTAAAATGCCCCGTTGTCGCGCTCCAGGAAGATCCAGGTCACGTCGTGCGCGCCGTCGGAGAAGAAATAGGTGCTCCGCAGCAGCAGGTCGCGCTCGACGAGGAGATCGGCGGCGATCAGCTCTGCGAGGCCCTGGTCGCCGTTGCCGAAGTCATGGAAGAAGTAGTATTCCGGATCGCCGCCGAGGTTGTCGTTGGCGTTGGTCTGCACCCAGTCCCAGATGGCGTCAAAGGCGTCGGCCTGGCCGGGCTGGGGGTCGACGCGGTTCATGTCCACACCGGAGTAGACCAGGGCGGTGTTGGTCTCCGCGTCAAAGTCCACGGAGAAGCCCAGAAGATCGCCCAGATCGCGCAGCTTGAGGAAGTTGTTGCCGCCGATGTTGTAGGCGGAGATGCCCGCCGGGGCGTCCAGGAACCAGAAGGCCTGGGCGGAGGGGACGGCGGAGGCGGACTTGTCCGCGCCGATCTCCAGCTCGCCGCCGATGGGCTCATAGGGCAGGCCGGGGGCGATGGTGACGGCGCCGTACTCCGGCTCCCAGCCCACGGCGAACTCCGCCGGGGTGCCCGCCAGGAGCATGGCCAGGTCGCGCAGCTTGAAGTAGTTGCTGCCGTCGATGTTGTACTTTTCGCATTGGTATTCCACGCCGTCCACCTTGAGGTGCTGGGGAGAGAGGACGACGCTGTAGGCGCTGGCCCCCACGGGCACCACCGCCAGGAGCATGCAGAGGACAAGGGCGAGAGCGAGAAGCTTTTTCATGTCGATTCCTCCTGTTGAATGAATATGGTGTGGCACCAGGGCCGATTTCGGCCCGGCATAGCTCGCCTGATTCTCATTATATCTGCGCCGGAGGAAAATGCAAGCGCTGCCGATCAGCCGGCGGCTTCCTTGTCCAGCGCCGCGCGCACGCCGAGGGCGAGCTGGTCGGCGCAGGAGGTGGACTTGTACCCGCAGGTGTTGCCCTTGAGATATTCCTCGATCTTGTCAACGGTCCAGCCGTCCACCAGCTTGGAGACGGCCTTGAGGTTGCCGGGGCAGCCGCCGTCAAAGTGGATGTCGGTGACGATGTCGCCGTCGAGGTCGAAGCTGATGGAGCGCGGGCAGACGCCCTGGGTCTTGTAAGTATAGCGCATGATGGTGCCTCCTTGCACAATTTCTGTCTCCATTATACATATTTTTTTGCCGCTGCCAAGCGTTGACGCGAAAAAAAGCCTGTGATACAATAGAAAAAATCTTTCATGCGATAAAGGAAACGATGCATTATGGCTGCGGAGAAAAAGCAAACGATCTGGACGCGGAATTTCATCTGTATCATGCTGGGAAACTTTCTGCTGCAGATGTCCAACTTTGCCACGACCACCCTGGTGTCGACCTACGCCACCTTCCTCGGCGCCCGGCCGACGCTGATGGGCTTCCTCACCGGCATGTTCTACGGCATCGCCCTGGCCATGCGGCCCGTGGCCGGGCCGGTGCAGACCCGGGTGAACCACAAAAAACTGCTGATCGTGGTCTTTGCGCTGGGCTGCGTGGTGAACGCGGGCTACGCTTTTTTCCACTCGATCCCCATGTTCCTCATCTTCCGCGTGCTCCACGGCGTGCAGTACGCCTTTGTCGGCTCGCTGTGCATGACCGTCGCGGCGGACAGCGTGCCCGATGAGAAGATGGCCTCGGGCCTCGGCATGTTCGCCCTGTCCGGCGCGGTGTCCCAGGCCATCGCCCCCCAGATCGGCATCTGGCTGGTGGCGTGGGGCACGTCCATGCGCGGCGAGGACTTCGGCTATACCGTGCTGTTCGTCTTTGCCGTGGTGATGATGGTGCTGTCGCTGATCCCCCTGGCGGCGATGCAGGACACGGCAAAGGAGCAGAAATCCGCCGTCGCCTCCGCCGGCAAGTGGTACAACAACATCGCCTCCCGCCACGCGGTGATCCCGGCGGTCATCATGATGCTCATTATGATGAGCTTTTCCACCTTCAACGGCTACATGGTGCCCTTCGGCGCGGAGCTGGGCATCGGCGACATCGGCATTTTCTTCACGGTCTTCGCCGGGGCCATGCTGGTCATCCGGCCCGTCAGCGGTGCGCTGTCGGATAAGCTGGGCCTGCGGAACGTGCTTCTGCCCTCCCTCGCGCTGTTCAGCGTGTCCTATCTCATCATCGGCTCCGCCCGCGGCATCCCCATGATCCTCGTGGGCGCGCTGTTTGCGGCGGTGGGCTTCGGCACCGGCAACCCGCTGACCCAGGCCCTCAGCGTCCAGGTGGAGACCCGCGCGCGCCGCGCCGTGGCCAGCAACACGCTGTACATCGGCATGGACGTGGGCTTTTTCCTGGGGCCGCTGCTGGGCGGCATCATCCGGGACTTCGCCGGGAACTACAAATCGGTCATCCTGGGCGGCAGCGTGCCGCTGGCGCTGGCGCTGGTGATCCTGCTCATCGCCTGGAAGCCCTGCGCCCGCCGCATCGAGGAAGTCCGCGCGCTGGAAGCGGCGGACGAGGCAGCCTGAGCGCAACTGCATAAAAAGTGAAGCCGGAGGACGGTGTTTCGTCCTCCGGCTCAGACTGTAGACAAACCCTGTTTTGCCAAGGAAACGTCTCGCATGGGGGGGTGTGAGGGGGGACGGGAGTCCCCCTGCACGTTCAATCTTCGCAAAAACCGGAACATTTTTCAATGTTTCGGTTTTTGCTTTTCAAGCTGTCGACACTTTGTCGACAGCTTGAGCCGGAGGACGGTGTTTCGTCCTCCGGCTGCTTTTTGTTCTCACTTGGTGGCGCGCACCAGCGCGGCGACGGCCGCCACGGCATCCGGGATGGGGATGGTGGAGGTGTTGATGCCCAGGTCATAGGTCAGCCGGTCGTCATGGCTGTCGCCGGTGTAGAAGCGGTAATACTGGGCGCGGGCCTTGTCAACGCTGCGGATGCGTTTTTCCAGAACCTTGTCGCTCAAATCCTCGCCCGCCTCGCCGTTGGCGCGGCAGCGGGCCAGCTTGTACGCCATGTCGGCGTAGACATAGATGCGGAAGGGCTTCATCTCCGCGAGGATGTGGTCGGCGCAGCGGCCGACGATTACGCAGTCGCTCTTCCCGGCCAGCTCCTGGATGATCTCCGTCTGGGCGGAGAAGATGCTGCGGTTGACGGAATAGACCGTGTCCTCCGGCGCGGCGGCCATGGACACCGCCACGGTGATGGGGTAATAGGTGTGGATCTGGTTTTCCACCACCTGGTTCACATAGTCCTCCGCCAGCTGGCTGCGCTGGGCGATGGCGGAGATGATCTCCTTGTCGTAATAGGCGTAGCCCAGCTCCTCCGCCAGCCGTTTTCCCAGCTCACGGCCGCCGGAGCCGAACTCCCGCCCGATGGTGATGATCCGATGCATGGTGTAAACCCTCCTTTGCGCGTTGCGCCGCCGCTTATGCCTTCACGCTGCCGTCCGGGTTGAACAGGGGCAGCGTCTGTAACGTGATGATGTCAAAGCGCTGCTGGGCGTCGCCCTCCGCCAGGATGGACATGCGCCCGGCCACGATGCCGCCGGCCTTTTCCACCAGCGTCTCCGTGGCGTGCAGGCTCTCGCCGGTGGAGATGACGTCGTCGATGATCAGGATCCGCTTTCCGGCGATCATTTTGGCGTCCTCGGTGTCCAGCACCAGCGTCTGCTCCCCGGCGGTGGTGATGGACTGGACCTTCACCTCAAACACGCCGGTCATATAAGCCTTGGCCTTTTTGCGGGCGATGAAATACTTCTCCGCGCCGCTCTGCCGGGCCATCTCATAGATCAGGGGGATGCTCTTCGCCTCCGGCGCGATCATGTAGTCATAGTCCGGGGCGCGCTTCAGCAGCTCCGCCGCGCAGTGCACGGTCAGCTCCACATCGCCGAAGATCACGAAGGCGCCGATGTACAGGTCGTCATTGAGGCGGCACAGCGGCAGCGAGCGCTTTAACCCGGCGATGTCTATGTCGTAGGTCATGGTGGTTCATCCTCCAAAAACAGTTTTCCAATTCAGATTATATAATGAAAGTTTCGCAAAAATCAAGGGATTCTTCCGCTCCGGGCCTCACGCCACCGGCAGGCCCAGAATGCTGCGGCGCAGCATGTCGAAGGCGTGGTTGGCGCTGAGGGTGCGGACGCGGGAGCGGTCGGTGCGCTCGCCCAGATTCAGCGCGCGGACATAGGTCTCGCGCGCCGTGGAAAGCCCTACGAACACCGTGCCCACGGCATGCAGCCCGTCGCTGTCCGGCCCGGCCACGCCGGTAATGCCGAGGCCGTAGTCCGCGCCCAGCTTCGTCCGGACGCACTCGGCCAGCTCCGCCGCCACCTCCCGGCTGACGGCGCTATGGGCCTCCAGCGTTTCGGGCTTCACGCCCAGGAGCAGCTTCACGTCGTTGGTGTACACCGTCACGCCGCCGCGGAACACGGCGGACGAGCCGGGGATGTCGGTGATGCGCTTGGCAATCAGCCCGCCGGTGCAGCTTTCGGCGGCGGCAAAGGTCGCGCCGCGCTCCAGCAGCAGGTGCAGCACCGTGTCCTCCAGCGAGGGGGTGTCGATGCCGTAGACGATGTCGCCCAGCGCCCGCTTCACGTCGGCGATGACGGGGGCCATCATGGCCTCGGCCTGCGATGCGCTCGCCGCCTTGGCGGTGACGCGCAAGCGCACCTCCCCCTCCTTGGCATAGGGAGCCAGGGTGGGGTTTTGCAGGGCGTTCATCTCATCGCGCAGCATGTCCTCGATGCGGCTTTCGCCCATGCCGAAGGTCATGATGTTGTGGCTGAGGATGTGCTCGTCGGAGAGCGTGCGCAGAAAGTCCACGCCGCCGTGGGCCATCATGGCGTTCATCTCCTTGGGCGGGCCGGGGAGGATCAGCACGCTTTTCCCCTCCGGCGTGGTAAAGCCGCAGCCGGGGGCGGTGCCGCAGGTGTTGTAAAAGGGGGTGCAGCCCACGGGGAGCCAGCACTGCTGCAGGTTGTTCTCCGTCATCTGCCCGCCCTTGCCCACGCGGAAATAGGCCCGCAGGTCCTCCTCCGCCTTTTGGTCGTAGTACATCTCTATGCCGAAGGCGGCGCAGACAGTCTGCTTTGTCAGATCGTCGCAGGTCGGGCCCAGCCCGCCGGTGGTGATGATGAGGTCAGCGCGCTTCGCGGCGACGCCCAGCGCGGCGGTCAGGCGTTCACGGTTGTCGCCCACCACGGTCTGCCAGAAGACGTTGATGCCCAGCTCGCTCAGGGTCAGGGCCAGGTCGCGGGCGTCGGTGTTCACGATGTTGCCCAGCAGCAGCTCCGTGCCCACGGAAATGATCTCAGCATTCATGTGCCTGCACCTCCAGCTTCACATACTCGATGCCCATCACGGCCTCCTCCACCAGCGCGTCCACGTCCAGCGCCGATTCCGCCTCCTCCGCCTGGGCCTGCGTGGGCTTCAGCGCCGGGTGGCGCGGGGTGAATACCGTGCAGCAGTCCTCATAGGGGAGGATCGAGGTGTCAAAGGTGCCGATGCGTCGGGCAAGGCGGACGATCTCCTCCTTGTCAAAGCCGATGAGCGGGCGCAGCACCGGCAGCGTGGCCACCGCCTCCGTAACGCCCATGGCCGCCATGGTCTGGCTGGCCACCTGGCCCAGGTTCTCCCCGGTCACGAGCGCGCCGCAGGCGTTGTCACGCGCGATGCGGTCCGCGATGCGCATCATGAACCGGCGCATGATGATGGTGAAGTATTCCTCCGGGCACTTGTCCCGGATCTCCTCCTGAATGTGGGTGAAGGGCACCACGCAAAGCCGCATCCGCCCGCACCAGGCGGTGAGCTGCCGGGCCAGGGTGATGACCTTTTCCTTCGCGGCCACGCCGTGAGCCTGCTGTCCGGCGGTCTGGACTCCCCCGTGTCCAGCTGGATGATCGCCCGCCGCGGCGTGGAGCTGGAGATGGTGCATTTTGTCTCTCCCCCCTACACCTCCCAGCAGGCACAGGATAAGGTTCTGGAGCTGGCCAAGCTGCTGACCGCCTACTGCGGCCGCATGATCGTTCACATCGTGCCCTTCACCGAAATTCAGGAAGAGATCCGCAGAAACTGCCCCGAGGAGTTCTTCACCATCATCATGCGCCGGTTCATGATGCGTCTGGCCGAGGCCGTGGCCCGCAAGGCCGGCGCCAAGGCCCTCGTCACCGGCGAGTCTCTGGGTCAGGTGGCCAGCCAGACCATGAT
>SVKR01000121.1 GCA_015068365.1 Oscillospiraceae bacterium | reverse complement strand
CCCCGTAGGGCGCGCCGCCCCCCCGCGCCGCCGCCCCCCCGCTCCTGCAAAGCACAAAAGATTTTTATTGCCAAGCGATAGAATAATGTGTATAATTTATCTGTTACGAGCACTTCAATCCGCAAAAAGAACACAAGTTTCGATATAAGGAGAGGATCCCATGAGCTACGAACCCAAGATGATCCGCAACGTCGCCCTTCTGGGCCACGGCAACAGCGGCAAGACCACCCTGGCCGAGAGCATGCTGTATCTGACCGGCGCCATCGACCGCCAGGGCAAGATCACGGACGGCAACACCGTCTGCGACTATGACGCCGAGGAGATCAAGCGCCAGATCACCATCTCCAGCGCCATCGCCCCCGTGAACTTTGACGGCTGCAAGATCAACGTGCTGGACTGCCCCGGCTACTTCGACTTCGCCGGCGAGGTGGCGGCTGCCATCCGCGTGGTCGAGGCGGGCATCATCCTGTGCACCGCGAAGGACGGCATCTCCGTCGGCGCCGAGCGCGCGTGGAAGACGCTGCGCGCCCACAAGGTCCCGGTGATGTACGTCGTCAGCAAGACCGACGAGGAGCACGGCGACTTTGACGGCGTGGTCAGCGCGCTGAAGGCCAAGCACGGCAGCCTCATCTGCGCCGTGACCTGCCCCACCAGCGACGGCAAGGGCGTCATCGACCTGGTGCACAACGTCTGCTACACCACCTCCGGCAACAAGACCACCAAGGGCGCCATCCCCGCGGCCGACGCGGGCGAGGCGGAGAATCTGCGCGCGGAGCTGATGGAAGCCGCCGCCGGCGCGGATGAGGAGCTGATGGAGGTCTTCTTCGACTCCATGGAGCTTTCCGAGGAGCAGATCATCAAGGGCCTGAAGCTGGGCATGCACGACGGCAGCGTCGTGCCCGTCTTCGCCTCCAGCGCCATCTCCGGCATCGGCACCGAGGCGCTGCTGCGCTCCATCGTGGACTACGTCCCCGCCCCCGTGGATATGGAGGGCATCGACCCCGCCGCCCCCACCGCCGGCTTCGTGTTCAAGACCGTGTCCGACCAGTTCGGCAAGTACTCCTTCGTGAAGGTCATGCGCGGCAAGATCACCGCCGACATGTCCCTGCGCAATGTCCGCACGGGCTCTACGGATAAGCTCGGCCGCCTTTACACCATGTGCGGCAAGAAGGCCACCGAGACCAAGGAGGCCTGCTGCGGCGACATCGTGGCCGTCGGCAAGATGGAGTGGAAGACCGGCGACAGCGTCTGCGATCCCAAGAACGAGGTGGAGTTCCCCGCCATCGACATCGCCGAGCCCTGCTATTCCATGGCCATCGCCCCCAAGACCAAGGGCCAGGACGACAAGGTCGGCACCGGCCTCGCCCGTCTGAACGAGGAGGACATCTCCTTCACCGTCGTCAACAACGCCGAGACGCACCAGATGGTCATCTCCGGCGCGGGCGACATCCAGGTGGACGTGCTGTGCGCCAAGCTGAAAAGCCGCTTCGGCGTGGATGTGGAGCTTTCTCCCGCCAAGGTCGCCTACCGCGAGAAGATCAAGGGCAAGGTGGAGGCCCACGGCCGCCACAAGAAGCAGTCCGGCGGCTCCGGCCAGTTCGGTGACGTCTGGATCCGCTTTGAGCCCCAGGAGGAGAGCGACGAGATGATCTTCGCCGAGGAGGTCTTCGGCGGCTCCGTCCCCAAAAACTTCTTCCCCTCCGTGGAAAAGGGCCTGCGCAACGCGGTGCAGAAGGGCGTGCTGGCGGGCTATCCGCTGGTCGGCCTGAAGGCCACGCTGTATGACGGCAGCTATCACCCCGTCGACTCGAACGATATGGCCTTCCAGACCGCGGCGCGCCTTGCCTACCAGGACGGCATCCCCAGAGCCAAGCCCACCATTCTGGAGCCCATCGGCCTGCTGCGCGTCACGATCCCGGACGCCTCCCTGGGCGACATTATGAGCGACATCTCCTCCAAGCGCCGCGGCACCGTGCTGGGCATGAGCGCCGAGGACGGGATGCAGACCGTGGAGGCTGAGGTCCCCATGGCCGAGATGGGCTCTTACACCATCGACCTGCGCAGCATGACGCAGGGCCGCGGCAGCTTCTCCTGCAAGTTCATCCGCTACGAGGAAGCCCCCGGCAACGTCCAGCAGAAGGTCATCGAGGACGCCAAGAAGGCCGCCGAAGAGGAATGATCTGATCGATCTGATTGATAAAACGCAATACCCCCCACCGCCGCAGGCGGTGGGGGGATTTGTAAATGGTTGACAGAAATCGTCGCATCATGTAAACTGAAACCTGCCCCGAAAGGGGCAGGCGCTGTCAAGCGTAAAAAGGCGGCTTCCGTCACACCACCTGTAAAGGGGGTGTTGCTATGCCGATTACATTGACGTTTCACATCCTTCGCTGGACTGTGACCATCCGTGTAAAAAGCAGAAACCGCCACTCTGCCAAGTGACGGTTTCTTAGCTTAGTCTAAGATCGTTTGAGGGCGGAGCCGCTTTTGGCAGCGCCTTTTCTGTTTCTTATGATACCACATTCACGCTCCGTCTGTCAAGTGTGCTCGGGCTGCGCGCCGCGCTGCGCGGCCTCCTGCCGCACCTGGCCCATGACGCGCCTGGACAGCACGGCGGCCACGCACATGGTCAGCGCCTCGGCGATCAGCGGGGCCAGCCACACCGGCTCCAGGTGCCCGAAGCGGCTTAAAACCCACGCCGCCGCCACCTGGAACAGCACCTGGCGGCACACGTTCACCAGCAGACTCAGCCGCGCGCGGCCCACGGACTGAAACGGCGAGCTGAGGATCACCGTCACCGCGCCAAAGGGCATGCTCAGCGCGCACAGGCGCACCGCCGTCACGCCGAAGGAGCGCATGTACTCCGACGCGTCAAAGAGCCCCAGCAGCGTGCCGGGGATGCAGACGTAGAGTACCGCGACGGCCAGCGTGATGGCCGCGCCGACCAGCAGGCTCAGGCGCAGGGTCTTGAAGATGCGCTCGGTCTTCCCGGCGCCGTAGTTGTAGGAATAGATGGCGATGGTGCCGTTGTTCATGCCGAACACGGGCATGAAGCCGAAGCTCTGGATCTTCAGCCAGATGCCGTAGACCGCCGTGGCCGTGGTGGAAAAGCCGAGGAAGATGCGGTTCATGAAATAGCTGCTCACGCCGCTCAGCCCGACGATGAGCATGCTGGGCAGGCCGACGGAGTAGATGAACTTGAGGATCTTCAGATCGGGCAGCACCTGCCGCAGGTCAAAGCGCGTGGCGGTGTTGCGCCGCAGGTTCAGCAAAAAGGCGCACAGCGCGGCGGCGTACTGGCCGATGACCGTGGCGATGGCCGCGCCGCGCACGCCCATGGCCGGGATCGGCCCCAGGCCGAAGATCAGCACCGGGTCGAGGAGGATGTTCACCACCGCGCCCAGCGCCTGCGAGACCATGGAGTGGGTGGCGTTGCCGGTGGCGATCAGCAGCTTTTCCCAGCCCTGGGCCAGGAACATGCCCAGCGACCAGCAGCACACCACGGTCGCGTACTCCGTGCCGTACGCGACGATGCGCTCCACGCCGGTCTGCCCGGCGAAGAAGCGATGCGCGCCGAAAAGCCCGAACAGCAGCGCCAGCACGGCGTACACCACGTCCAGGAAGATCTGCACGTTGGCGGCCTTCTCCGCGCGGCGCAGATTCCCCTCGCCCAGCGAGCGGCTCACCAGCGCGTTCACGCCGACGCCGGTGCCCACCGCCAGGGCGATCATGATGTTCTGAATGGGAAAGGCCATCGAAACGGCGGTCAGCGCGTCCTCGTTTAAGCGCGCCACGAACATGCTGTCCACCACGTTGTAGAGGGCCTGGATGAACATGGAGATCATCATCGGCACGCTCATGGTCACGAGCAGCCGCCCGATGGGCATGGTGCCCAGCTTGTCCTGGGAGCCGGGTCTTCTCGTTTCAGCAGACATAGGCATGTCCTCCTCAGCTATGGATGGCGTACAGCGCCGCCGCGGCGGCGGCGCCCAGGAGATTGTTGCACAGGTTCACGGCGTCGTTGGTCATAAAGCGCAGCCCCCGCTCCGGCACGCCGGGCACAGAGCAGTGCACGGGCTTTTCCGTCAGCGCGGAGCAGGCCGGGCAGCGGTACTTCACCTGCACGCCGCTGCCGAGGGCGCTGTCGCACAGCGCGGCAAAGAAGCCTGCGGCGGTCACGTCGAGGAAGGCGGGGAAAAAGGCGCCGGAGGCCGCCCGGGTACACGCGGCGAAGCAGGCCGCCACGAGCGCCGCGCCCAGGGCGCTCATGGCAAAGCCGAGGGCCGTCACGCCGCCGGAGAGCCCCGGCGTCACGGGCTTCAGGGTGAGGATGTCGCGCGGCGGGCGCTTTGACAGCACGCCCAGCTCGCTGGCCATGGAGTCGGCCAGCGCCGCGGCCATCGCCCCGCCGTAGGCCCACAGAAAGCCGCGCCAGCACGTGACGCGCCACAGCAGCAGCATCAGCGCCCCGACGAACACGTTGCAGAAGATCTGCGCGGCGTCCCGCCGCCCGGTCTTGGCGTGCAGGGCCTGCTCCACCCGCTCGCGCCGCGCGCCGGAGATCTTTCCCGCCGCCACGGTGAAGCAGAAGGTGGCGACCAGGGCCAGATACCCGGCCCAGCCGCCGCAGTAGCAGATGACCAGCGCCAGCGCCCCGGCCAGGGCAAGCCCCCCCGGCGTCAGCGCGCGGCGCCAGGCGGCAAAGCCCGCCAGCGCGCCGGACGCGATCAGCGAAAACAAAATCGGATGCGCCATGCCTCACGCCCCCGTCCACAGCGTCAGCGCCGTGGAAAGCAGAAAGATGCCGAGCGGCAGCGTCAGATTGTCAAGGCCCCTGGGGCTTACCAGCTCCAGCGCCGCGCCGATCAGCGCCATCAGCGGCATCGTCCACCACGGCAGGCCCATGCCGAACAGGGCGTTCACCGCCGCGGTCACCACCAGGCAGATGACGAACACGCTGATGCTGCCGTAGAGCGTCCGCTGGCCCAAAAGGACCCGGTTGCCCTTTTTCATCGCGCCGAAGATGGGGGCGAAGCCGTCCCCCAGCGCCATGCAGAACAGGCCCATGGCGTAGCAGGGCAGGCAGCGGGGGCTTAGGTGGCACAGCGCCGCCATCACCGTCATCGAAACGGCGTAATACACCGTGCCGAGGCTCTTTTTGCTCTCGTCCGTGCGCTCCATCGCGGCGAACAGTCCCATCCGGTAGCTCACCGCGTTCAGCACGATGAACACCGCCGTGGGGATGAGCAGGTGCACGCTGCTGCCGAAGCAGAAGTACATGGGGATGTAGGCGAAGGCCACCGCCACATGGACGATCTTGCGGCTGACCTCGTCGGGCAGGCCGCGGCGCTTTTTCAGCACCAGCGTCAGCCCCAGCACGAGGAAGACCCAGCCGAAGGTGAGGATGTAACCCAGTGCGATCATGCGCGCGCCTCCTGTCGCTCAAAAAATCATTAGAACCCGCCCAGCGGGTCGGCCTGGAAGCCGGTCAGGGCGTCGTTGAAAAAGACCCGCAGCGGCTCCATCCGCCGCGCCGTCTCCACGCAGTCGGTCACGAAGCCGTCAAAGCTGCGCAGTTCGCCGTCAGCAAACGTGCGGCTGACCAGCCAGGACTTGAACTTCAGATACTCCGCCGCGGGGTCATCCGGATCGAAGCCGCGCGGCACGTTTTTCAGCCGGTCGCCCCACACGGGGCAGCCGCACTGCTCCACGGCCTCGGAAAAGCGGGCGAACTGCGCGGAGATGGCCTGCCGTACGGCAAGCAGCATCTTTGCCTCCCAGCACCAGGCCCCCGTGCCGAAGAAGGTGCGCCCGCCGGGCTGGATGTGCAGGTAATAGCCGATGGGCAGGAGGCTGTGCCGGTCGCCGGTGATGTCCGCGCCCCAGCGGGGGCTGAAGGGCGGGCCGGAGCGCTTGCCGCGCATGTCGCGCGGGATGCGGTACTGCATCGCCTTCGGGTCGGCGAACAGCAGCCGCTCACCCAGCTCCGGGTCCACCACCTCGCTCAGGCGGAACTTCAGGTCCAGCAGCAGCTCGGTAAAGTCGGCCTTCGCGGCGGTGTAGCGGGCGTAGTTTTCTTTTTCGTGGAACCATTCGCGGTTGTTGCTGCGCTCCAGCGCCGCGCAATAGTCCAGCATCCGGTCAAACTCCATGGGGCAGGTCCTTTCATAATGATGATCGGATGGCGAAAACAATCGTTACTTCGATTGTTTTCGCTGCCAAACGACACGTTTGGCAGCGAATGATTTGAAAAATCATTCGCCCGATGCTCATTGCAATGAATACATGGCAAAACAGCGTTGCTGTTT
>SVKR01000120.1 GCA_015068365.1 Oscillospiraceae bacterium | reverse complement strand
AGACCGTGAAGGAGCCGGAAAAGCCCGCTGCGAAAAAGCCCGAACAGGCGCAGTAAACCCCAAATACTGACCCGCGCCGCCGCCACAGGAATGTGGCGGCGGTGAGCTTGTCAAAAAAGTCTTTTTGACAAGCTAATTGATTCAACCCGATGGGGCCTTGCCCCCTCGGACTCCCCTGCTGCTCAGTGATCGATACGCTGAAGCATAGTTTTTTGACAGTCTGCCGCCGCCACATTCCTGTGGCGGCGGTTTTTTTGCCTTCCGGGCGGCGCGCTCTTGCGCCCGGGGCGCGCAGCGGGTATAATGGTTTTATCGGGAACCACTGCTTTCAAAAGGGGGTATCGCAACATGAACCCGGATATGGAACGACTGCTGATCCTCAAGGGGCTGGACCACATGCCTGCGGTGCTGATCGCCGCGTCGGAGTGTGCGCCGCTGAGCAAGACCGGCGGCCTGGCCGATGTGGTGGGCGCGCTGCCCAAGGCCCTGGCCCGCCAGGGGGTGGACGCGCGCGTCATCACGCCCTACCACCGCTGCATCAAGGAGCGCTACGCCGATCAGGTGGAGCACCTGGGCTATTTCTATGTGGACCTGGGCTGGCGGCACCAGTACGCCGGCCTGGAAAAGCTGACAATCCCGGGCCTCACGGCCTATCTCATCGACAGCGAATACTATTTCGGCGACAAGATCTACCGGGGCGGCGACGCGGAGTCGGAGCAGTACGCCTTTTTCCAGCGCGCGGTGCTGGAGGCCATCCCCATGCTGCCGGACTTTCAGCCGGAGGTGCTGCACTGCAACGACTGGCAGACCGCCATGCTCCCCTTCCTCATCAAGACCCAGTACGCGCACCGGCCACAGGGCAGCCTGCGCACGCTGCTCACCATCCACAACATCGCCTTCCAGGGCTGGCTCAGCTTCTCCTACGCCTGCGACCTGCTGAACATCGACCCGCGCTGGTGCAGCCTGGACGGCATCGCCCACTACGGCTGCGCCAACTTCCTCAAGACCGGCATCCTCTTTGCCGAGCGCATCAACACCGTCAGCCCCAGCTATGCCGACGAGATCCGCACCCCCGCCTTCGGCGAGGGGCTGCAGGACGTGCTGCTGTACCGCGGCGCGGACGTTTCCGGCATCTTGAACGGCCTCGATACCGAGACCTACGACCCGCAGACCGACCCGGCCGTGCCGGTGCATTATGACGCGGACAGCCCGGAGAAGAAGCTGGAGAACAAGCGCGCGCTCATCCGCGAGCTGGGCCTTTCCAAAGTCCGGGACGACACGCCCATCGTCGCGATGGTGACCCGCATGACCGCGCAGAAGGGCTTTGACCTGGTGCTGCAGGGCATGGACGCCATGATGGAGCAGGACATGGCCTTCGTCCTGCTCGGCACGGGGGATGAGCGCTATGAGCGCGCCATGGCCGACTTCGCCGCGCGCTATCCCGGGCGGCTGGCCGCGTGCATGCACTATGACGAAGCGCTGTCCCGCCGCATCTACGCCGGGGCGGACTTTCTGCTGATGCCCTCGGGCTTCGAGCCCTGCGGCCTCAGCCAGATGATCGCCATGCGCTACGGCACGGTGCCCATCGTCCACGAGACCGGCGGGCTGCGGGACACCGTGCAGCCCTACAACCGCTTCACCGGCGAGGGCAACGGCTTTTCCTTCTACGACTTCAACTGCGGCACCATGCTGGGCTGCGTGGCCTACGCCCTGGCGACCTACCGCAACGGCCCGGCCATGGCCGGGCTCGTGCGCAGCGGCATGACCGGCGACTACAGCTTTGACCGCGCCGCGGCGCAGTACTGCATGTGCTATCTCTCCGTCCTGCCCGACCGCAGTGACGCCGTCTGCCACGACCCGGCGCTGGAGGCGTACCGCAGCCCCTTCGGCGCGGTGCCGTGCGGCACCGCCGTCCGGCTGCGCCTGCGCGCCACGGACTTCACCGACGCCGCCGCCCTCGTCATCGGCGGAGAGGAGAAGCCCATGACGCGGGACGCGGACGGCTTTTTTGCAGCGACCTTTACCGCGCCGGAGACGCCCGGCGTGCTGCGCTATTTCTTCCGCCTGCCCGGCGGCCTGGCCTTCGGCCAGAGCGGCCTCACCGGCGGTGAGCCCCAGGGCTGGACCATGACGGTCTACGCCGCGGACTTCGCCGTGCCAGCCTGGGCGCAGGGCGCGGTGGTGTATCAGATCTTCCCGGACCGCTTCGCCCCCGGCGGCGGGGCCTTTGCCAAGGGCGTGCGCTACCACCGCGCGCTGGGCCGCCATGTGGAGGTCCATCGCCGCTGGGACGAGCCGGTGAAATGGCGCCCCGGCCCCGGCCCGTTCTACGCCCCGGACGACTTTTTCGGCGGCACGCTGCGCGGCATCCAGGAGGCCCTGCCCGCGCTGAAGGCCCAGGGCGTGGAGGCGCTGTGCCTCAGCCCCATCTTTGAATCGGCGTCCAACCACCGCTGCGACACGGCGGACTATCTGCGCCCCGACCCCATGCTGGGCACCGAAGCGGCCTTCAGGACCCTCTGCCGCAAGGCAGCGGCATTGGGGATGCACATCATCCTGGAGGGGGTCTTCCCCTTCACCGGCGACGACAGCGTCTATTTTGACAAATATGGCCGCTACGGCGCCCCCGGCGCGTACCAGAGCGAGACCAGCCCCTACGCCGCATGGTATGAATTTGACATCTTCCCGGAGCAGTACCGCTGCCGCAACGGCTACAGCAGCCTGCCGGAGGTGAACACGCAGCAGCGCTCCTGGCGCGCCTTCGCCGTCACCGGGGCGGACGCCGTGCTGCCCCACTGGCTCGCCGCCGGGGCCGGCGGCTGGTGCCTGGACGCGGCCGACGCCCTGCCCGACGCGCTTTTGGGCGAGATGCGCCGCGCCGTCAAGGCCGCGGACGCGGACGCGCTTCTGCTGGGCGAGGTGTGGGACGACCCCACGGGCGGCTTCGGTCTCGGCGCACGCCGGGCCTACGCCCTGGGCGGCGCGCTGGACAGCGTCACCAACTATCCCCTGCGCGACGCGCTTTTGCGCTTCGCCCTCGGACGCACGGACGCCGGGGCGCTGCGGGACTTCCTCTGCGCGCAAAAGCTCTCCTGCCCCGCGCCGATGTACCGCTGCCTGATGAACCTGCTGGGCAGCCGGGACACCGCCAGAGCGCGCAGCATCCTGGGCAGCGGCTCCGACGGCAGCGAGCTTTCGCGCGAGCAGCAGGCGGCCTTTGCCCTCACGCCGGAGCAGGACGCCCGGGGCCGCGCGCTGCAGGGCCTGTGCGCTGCCGTGTGCTTCGCCCTGCCGGGCATGCCCGCCGTCTATTACGGCGACGAGGAGGGCATGCAGGGCCTGGGCGACCCCTTCTGCCGCGGCACCTTCCGCCCCGGCGACGCCGCCATGCGCGAGACCTACGCCGCCCTGGCGCGCGAGCGCGGCGAAAGCGCCCTGCTGCGCCGGGGCGACGCGGCCTTTGCCGCCGCGGGCGCGGACTGTCTGCTGCTGCTGCGCTACGGGCCGGACGGCGCGCGCCTGTTCGCCTTCAACCGGGGCAGCACGCCCGTCACGGTCAAGGCCGACAAAGCAGACTTCCGCCCCCTCGCCAAAGTGGACACGAAGCGCCTCGGCGCGCTGCGCAAGCTCACCGTGCCCGCCTGCGGCTGGGCCAGCGTGGAGGTCAAATATAAATAAAGCTTATATCTTGTAAAAATTATTTTGATATGATAGAATCAGAGGGTGCAAGAGCACCCTCTGATTCTTCTGTCCCAAGGAGGAAGCGCCCTATGAACATGCTGCAATTTGAACTGTTCGCCTCCGTGGCGCGGACGCAGAACATCTCGCGCACGGCGGCGCAGTACAATGTCACCCAGCCCGCGGTGAGCCACCAGCTCAAGACCCTGGAGCAGGCCATGGGCCTGGAGCTCATCCACCGCACCCGCCGGGGCGTGGTGCTGACGGACGCCGGGCGGGAGCTTCTGCCCTATGTGCAGGAGATCCTCGCCATCAAGGACCGGGCGGAGACCCGCATGCGCAACATGGCCGAGGGCACCGTGGGCCACATCCGCATCGCGGCGCTGTCCTCCGCCAGCGCCCAGGTCAGCGACTGCCTCCTGCCCCTCTACGCCCAGCACCCGGACATCCAGGTGGACATCAGCCTGATGGAGGGCACGGAGCTGATCGAGGCCCTGCGCCAGGACAGCCACGACTTTTATTTCGGCGTGGACAACATGGCCCCGGACAACATGGGCTATGTCTCGGTCATCATCGCGCGGGGACGGCTGGCGCTGTTCGTCAACCGCGCCGCGGCGGAGAGCATCGACCTGTCCGACTGGGGCACCGTGGCCCGCCACCCCTTCGTCTCCGTGCCGAAAAGCGACGTGTCCCTGGACAAAAAGATCATGACCGTCTGCCGCAACCGGGGCTTCACCCCCCGCATCATCAGCATCTACAACCGGGCGGAGAGCGTGGTGCTGTCGGTGAACGCGGGGCTGGGCGTGGCGATTTTGCCCGGCGCGCTGCGCGAGCTTTACCAGCGGCCCAACGTCCTGGCCTTCCCCATCGACGGGGAGGACGCCCGGGCCGACACCGTCTTCGTCTGGAACCCGGACCGCCTCACCGGCACGGGGGAGATCTTCCGGGACATCGTGCTGCAGCTCTACGGCCAGACCCTTCCCGAATGAAAAAACCGGATGCTGATGCATCCGGTTTTTTCATTTTGTAAGTATTACGCCTCGTTCAGCGCGGCGATGATGTTGGGCAGTTCGGCATCCACCTGGTCGTTTTCCAGCTGGCAGGTGCCGGCGTTGCGGTGGCCGCCGCCGCCGTAGCGCAGGCACAGCGCGCCGATGTCGGCGTTGGAGCCGCGATTCACGATGCTCTTGCCGATCATCACGGCGGTGTTCTGCTGCTTGAAGCCCCAGGCCACGTGGATGGAGATCTGAGTCTCCGGGTACAGGGCGTAGATCATGAAGCGGTTGCCCGCGTGGATGACCTCCTCGTTGCGCAAATCCAGCACCACGACCTTGTCGTGCACCTGGGCGATGCGCTTCAGCTGCGCTTCAAACTGATTGGCCTCGTCGAAATAGAGGTCCACCCGCTCCTTCACGTCGGGCAGCTCCAGGATCTCGTCGATGTCGTGGTCGACGCAGTAGGAGATCAGCTCCATCATCAGGTCATAGTTGGAGATGCGGAAGTTGCGGAAGCGGCCCAGACCCGTGCGCGGGTCCATCAGATAGTGCAGCAGCACCCAGCCGGTGGGGTGCAGGATCTCGTCCATGGTGAAGTCGGCGCTGTCGCCCTTGTCCACCGCGGCCATCAGCTCCTCGCTGACCTTGGTGAACACCTTGGGCCCGCCATAGTACTCATACACCACGCGCGCGGCGCTGCGCTTCGTGGCGTCGATGATCAGCTTGCCGCCGGTCTCCTTGGCCTTCAGGCGGTCCACTTCGCTCTCATGGTGGTCAAAGGCGATGCCCACCCGGGGGTCATAGGGCAGGTTGGTGGTGATGTCGTTTTCCGTCAGCTCCACTTTGCCGTCCTGCACGTCTTTGGGGTGGACGAATTTGATCTCGTCGACAAGATCCAGCTCGCGCAGCATCATGGCGCAGGCCAGTCCGTCAAAATCGCTGCGGGTGACAAGGCGTCTTTTTTGCTCCATGGGTTCATACCTCCGTTTTATTTACAGTCTTTTTTGGCTCAATAGAATGTGGCGACCTCTTCCTCCGGGGCGGGGGCGGGGGCGATCTCCTTCACCTTCAGCACCGGGCCGGGCCGGTTGTAGCCCGGATGGCGCTTGACGCGGATGGAGGCGGTCAGCTCCACCCAGTCGCCGTCGCCCAGGTCCCGGCGGGTGTTGCCCGTGGCGATGAGCCCGGCGAACTGCACATCCGCTGCGCAGCAGTTCATCAGCTGCCGCCCGACGATGACCGTGTCCTCGTCCAGCTCGTCGCTGGTGGCGATCTGCGCCTTGAAGCGCACCGTCTTGCCGTTGTAGCTCTGCAGGTCCTCGCTGAGGTCCCGGTACCAGATGGCGTAATCCTTGTCCTCGATGGCGATGACCGGGGCGGCTTTGTCAAAGGGCAGCGGGTCTTCGATGTCGTCATAGCGCACCTTGCCCCGCGCGTCCTCGTAGGCGATGTCGCAGGAGCGGTTGGCCGCGCGCACCACCTTGTGATAGGGCATCACGTCCCAGGCCGGGTCAAAGCGGTTGAGCACCACCAGCTCGCAGCTTTTCAGCTTGTCATAGACCAGCTGGCGCATGTTGGTGTTGTACAGCAGAAAGCTCTCCGCCTCGGCGAACATGAACTCCTGCGCCACGATCCAGCGCGGCGGCATGGACTGATAGAGCGTATCCAGCATCCACATGCCGTTCCACTCGATCAGCACCCGCTCGCAGCCGGTGTCCACCTCCCACTGCTTCAGCAGGTCCTCGGTGAAGTCCTCCTCGCTGTCGGCGCGGCGCATCATCACGTGTTTGTCCACAAACTGGTCGGGGGCATATTCCTCCTCCCCCTCCTCGCAGACGATCAGCAGCGTGCGCTCGCCTGTGGCGAAGCGCTTGTCCTCCAGCGTCTCCTGGATAAAGCGGGTCTTGCCCGCGTCCATAAAGCCCGTGAACAGGTAAACCGGGATGTCCGGCGTCTGCTCCATGGGCACCAGATCCTCTTTCATGCCGTCTCCACGCCGAAGAGCTGCGCCAGGGCGTCCTCCTTCAGTTCACTGCCGATGACGCACAGCCGCCCGGTGACGGCGGCGGGCCCGCGGCGCACCTCCTGCTCTCCGGGGACGAAGTCAAAGTGCAGCCAGGTGCCGTCGCCTGCGTCCACGATGCCCTTGGCCCGCAGCACCGCGCCGAAGCGCGCTTCGTCCTCCAGCGCGGTCAGAATCTCGCGCATCTGCGCCTCGGAGAACTTCTTCGCCGTCTCCACGCCCCAGCTGACGAACACCTCGTCGGCGTCGTGGCCGTGGTGGTGATGGTGGTGGTCGTGGTCATGGTGATGATGCTCATGCTCATGCTCATGCTCGTGCTCGTGCTCATGCTCATGCACGTGGTCATGGTCATGGCAGCCGCAGGTGCAGTCCGGGCCATGGTCATGGTGGTGATGCGCATGCTCATCACCGTCATCATCGTCATCATCGTCGTCGTGGTGATGGGCCGCGTGCTTCAGCTCCTCCAGCTCATGGCGCAGGGTGTCGGTGTGCTCCACCGCCTCCAGGATCTGCCTGCCGTCCAGCGCGTCCCAGGGCGTGGTGATGATGACGGCCTCGGCATTGTGCGCGCGCAGCAGGGCCACGGCCTCGTCCAGCTTTTCCTGCTCCATGTCGCCGGTGCGGCTTAAGACGATGGCCCCGGCCCGGTGGATCTGGTCGGCGTAAAATTCGCCGAAGCTGCGCATATAGCGCGCGCACTTGCGCGCGTCGGCCACGGCGGTGGCGCTGTTGATCTCCAGCCCCTCCACGCGCTCCACGGCCTCCATGATCTCGGACAGCTTGCCCACGCCGCTGGGCTCGATGAGGATGCGGTCGGGGTGATAGGTCTCCACCACCTCGCGCAGCGCCGCGGTGAAATCTCCCACCAGCGAGCAGCAGATGCACCCGGCGTTCAGCTCATTGACCTGGATGCCGGAGCCCTGCATAAATCCGCCGTCGATGCCGATCTCGCCGAACTCGTTTTCGATCAGCACCAGCTTCTGGCCCTGAAAGGCCTCGGCGATCAGCTTTTTGATGAGCGTGGTCTTCCCCGCGCCCAGGAACCCGGAAAAAATATCAACCTTTGTCATGCGTTTCCCTTCCGTCTTTGCAAAATTTCTCTAATATTGTATTATATCACGCCCGTCAAGTGCCGCGGCAGGGCGTTTTGCGCGCGCATCGGCACTTGCCATGCGCCGGGAGATATGCTAAAATGAACCAAATCCGGCGAGAAAGGCAAGCGTGCCCATGAGAAGCAGGCAGAAAAAACAGCTCATACAGTACAATGCGCCCACCACGCTGAACTTCGCGCTGGTGAGCTTTGTGGTGCTGATCCTGCACTTTGCCACCCGCGGCGCCAGCACGGAAAAGCTCTTCTGCGTCTACCGCGCCCCGCTGTCGGACGTCCTCACCTACCCCCGCTTTTTCCTGCATGTGCTGGGCCACAGCTCCTTCGCCCACTACGCCGGCAACATCACGCTGATGCTGGTGCTGGGCCCCACGCTGGAAGAGCGCTACGGCAGCCGCACCATCCTCAAATCCATGCTCATCACGGCCTTCATCTCCGGCTTTCTGCAGTACGTCTGCTTCCCCGGCGTGGCGCTGCTGGGCGCCAGCGGCATCGTCTTTATGATGATCCTGATGGCCTCGCTGGGCGGCATGCGCTCCGGCGGCATCCCGCTGACGCTGATCCTGGTCTTCGTCATCTACGTCGGGCAGGAGATCGTCAGCGCCTTCACCGCAGTGGACAACATCTCCCACCTGACCCACATCATCGGCGGCATCTGCGGCGCGGTGATCGGCGTGGGCCTGCGCAAAAATGAGTGAAGCACATGAAGCACATCATACCAAAAGCCCGTGCCAAATAAAGGCACGGGCTTTTCCTGTATTGGGCCTACTGCTGCGGGTTCTGGGGCGGCGCGGGGGGCGCGGGCGGCGTATAATCGGCGCCCTTGCGCGCTTTGCGGCGCAGCTTTCGCACGATCAGCACCACCGCGACCGCGATGACGATGACCACCAGCCAGCCGATCCAGCTCCGGGCAAAGTAGAGCAGCATCGCGCGAACGCCCTCGGCGAAGCGGGACGCGCCGGAGCGGAAGGCCTCCGCCATCTGCGCGCCGAAGCCGATGGCCGGCGCCTCCACGTCGGTCAGCTTGGCGACCTCGGACAGGCTCAGGTACACGGTGGAATAGCCCACCAGGGAGTCATAGTGGCGCAGGCTGCCGGTGAGCTGCTCGATGGCCAGCTCCGTCTCGGAAATGGCGGACTCCAGCGTGATGATGTCCTCCATCTCCTCGGCCTGCTTCAGAAGGCTCTGCAGCCGCTCCAGCTTGGTGCGCTGGGTGGCGAGGCGGGATTCCAGGTCATAGTACCGCTCGCTCACGTCCTCGGCGCTGCGGCTGAGGTTGTTCACCTGGGCCAGGTCGCCCACAGCGGCGCAGAAGGCGTCAAAGTTCTCCGCCGGCAGGCGCACGGTGTAGCTGCCGTAGCGGTAGCGGGCGTAGTTGTTCAGCTCGCTGTTTTCATAATAGCCGCCCAGGCGCGCCACCAGGGCGTCGATGCCCTGCAGCGCGGCGTCGAACTCCGTGCTCTCCATGTCGATGTTGGCGCGGTAGATGAGCTTGACGTTGGCGGGCAGGCTGCTCCCGGCGGGCGCGGTCTCCGGCTCCGGGACGGGCATGGCGGGGGCCTCCGCCGCCGCAGTGTCCATGGCCCAGCCGGCGGATTCCGACTTGGCCCCGTCGACGTAGTAGGCCGCGCTGCTTGTTCCGCCGCTGGCGGGCGTGGCGTCCTTGCCGCTGCCGCCGCAGCCGCACAGCAGCGTCACCAGCAGAAGGACGCTGAGCAAAAGACAAAGCCGTTTTTTCATGGTCTGTACCTCCGATCCAAATCTGTCGCATTGATCCAGTGGGGTCTTCTCATCAGACTTTGACGCGCCGCCGGGAAAAAAGTTCCCGCCGCTTGCCAGCGGGGGCGGCGCATGGTAAAATCAGTATAACATACAATGCTCTACAGTGCAAGAAGGGGGGTGTCTGCCCTGGTGCAGCTCTATTTTGCGGACACGGCGGAGCTTTCCGACCCCGGCGTCCTGGCCGAGGCGATGGACGCCGCCGCGCCGGAGCGGCGGGCGCGCGCGCAGCGCACGCGCTCTGACGCCGCCCGCGCCCAGATCCTCACGGCGGGGCTGCCGCTGCGCCCTGTGCCTGCGCATCGACTGAACCCACACAGAACAAGGCCGTCCCTTTTTTGCAAAGGGACGGCCTTAAATCGTTTCTTATTCCGCGCAGGCGGCCTTGATGACCGCCACGGCCTTCTGCACCAGGTCCATCGGGATGTTCAGCGCCGGCAGCAGGCGCACCCGGTCCTTGGCGGTGAGGCACAGCACGCCCTGCGCCATGCACTTCTGCACCACCTCGGCGGCAGTGTGCTTTGCGGGCTTGATGCCCACCATCAGCCCCATGCCGCTGACGGACTCCACGCCCTCGGCGCCGGTCAGCTCTTTGAAGATATAGTCGCTCTTTTCCCGTACCTGGGCCAGAAGCGCGTCGTCGATGCGGCGCAGCACGCTCACCGCGCCGGCGCAGCACACGGGGTTGCCCCCGAAGGTGGAGCCGTGGTCGCCGGGGGTAAACACGTCGGCCACCTTTTCCCCCAGCAGCGCCGCGCCCAGCGGCAGTCCGCCGCCCAGGCCCTTGGCCGTGGAGACGATGTCGGGCGTGACGCCGTAGTTCATGTAGGAATACAGCGCGCCGGTGCGCCCGTTGCCGGTCTGCACCTCGTCGATCATCAGCAGCACGTCCTGCTCCGCGCAGAGCTTCGCCACGCCCTGGACAAAGGCCTTGTCCATCACGCGCACGCCGCCCTCGCCCTGGATGCACTCCAGAAGCACGCCGGCGCACTTGTGCTCGCGCAGTTTTGCCGCCACGTCGGCAAGGTCGTTGCCCTCCGCGTGGACAAAGCCGGGGGTCAGCGGCTGGTACAGCTCATGATAATGCTCCTGCCCGGTGGCGGCCAGGGTGGTCAGCGTCCGGCCGTGGAAGCTGTTCCACAGCGTGAGGATGGTGGAATACTCCGGGCCCTTGTGCTCCGCGGCGTACTTCCGGGCGGCCTTGATGGCGCACTCGTTGGCCTCCGCGCCGGAGTTGCCGAAAAAGACCTTTTTCATCCCGGTCTTCTCGCACAAAAGCTTTGCCAGCGCCACGCAGGGCTCGGTGTAATAGAGGTTGGAGGTGTGCTGCACCAGCCCCAGCTGGGCGGTGACCGCCTCGGTCCACGCCGCGTCGCCGATGCCGAAGGCGGTGACGCCGATGCCGCTGCCCATGTCGATGTAGTCCTTGCCGTCCCTGTCGGTCAGAATGCTGCCGTGGCCGGACACCACCTCCACGGGGAAGCGGGCATAGGTATTGGCAATATAGGTTTTGTCCAGTGTCTGCAGATCAGTCATCGCTTTCATCTCCAATCACCATGGTGCCGGCGCCTTCGTCGGTCAAAAGCTCCATCAGAATGGCGTGGGGCACCCGGCCGTCCATAATAATCACTTTTCTCACACCCATGTGGATGGCGTCGATGCAGCACTCCACCTTGGGGATCATGCCGCCGGAGATCACGTTCTGGCGGAACAGCTCCGTCGCCTCCGGGATCGTGAGGGCGGGGATGAGCGTGGCGGGGTCGGCCGGGTCGCGCAGGATGCCCGCGATGTCCGTCATCATGATAAGACGCTCGGCCCCCAGCGCCCCGGCGATCCAGGCCGCGGCGGTGTCGCCGTTGATGTTGTAGGCGTTGCCCTCGCTGTCACAGCCGATGGTGGAGATGACGGGGATGTACCCGCCCTCCAGCAGGTCCATGACGGGCTTGATGTTGATCTTCGTGATGGAGCCGACGTAGCCCAGGGCGGCGTTTTTCATCTTCGCCTCGATGAGCTTGCCGTCCATGCCGGAGAGGCCCACGGCGTTGCCGCCGTGGCGCTCCAGAAGCGTCACCAGCCCCTTGTTCACCTTGCCGGCCAGCACCATCTGCACGATGTCCACGGTCTCCCGGTCGGTGACGCGCAGGCCGTCCACGAACTCGGGCTTTTTGCCCAGGCGGTCCATCATGTCGCTGATCTCCGGGCCGCCGCCGTGCACCAGCACCACCCGGATGCCGATGAGCCACAGCAGCACGATGTCCTCCATCACCTGCTTTTTCAGCTCCTCATTCACCATGGCGTTGCCGCCGTACTTGATGACGACGATCTTGCCGCTGTACTTGCGGATGTAAGGCAGGGCCTGGGTCAGCACCTGGGCCCGCTGCGAATTGGAAAAAATGCTCTGCTCCGTCATGTTCTGTAGTCCCCGTTGATCTTGATGTATTCATAGGTGATGTCGCAGCCCCAGCAGACGCACGCGCCCTCGCCCTCGCCCATGGCGATTTTGATGACGATGTCGTGCTCGGTGAGGATGCGCTTGGCCAGGTCCTCGTCAAAGGCCAGGCCCCGCCCGCGCAGGCACACCGCGATCTCTCCGGCGGCGCTGGCGAAGCTGACGTCCACCTTGTCGGGGTCGAACTGCTCGCCGCTGTAGCCCATGGCGCACAGCACCCGGCCCCAGTTGGCGTCGGCGCCGAAGATGGCGGCCTTGGTCAGCGTGGAGGAGATGACGGCCTTGGCCAGCGTCTCGGCGCTCTGCTCGCTCTTCGCGCCGGTCACCTCGCAGGTGATGAGGTGCTTCGCGCCCTCGCCGTCGCTGGCCATCTTGATGGCCAGGGGGATGCACACGGCCTTCAGCGCAGCGACAAAGGCGTCGTAATCCGGGCCTTTCTCCGTGATCTCCGCGTTGCCCGCCAGGCCGTTTGCCATGACGCAGAAGGTGTCGTTGGTGGAGGTGTCGCCGTCCACGCTGATGCGGTTGAAGCTGACCTTCACCGTCTCCAGCAGGGCCTGGCGGATCATGGCCGGGGAGATGGCGCAGTCGGTGGTGACGAAGCACAGAAGCGTGCCCATGTTGGGGTGGATCATGCCGGAGCCCTTGGTGACGCCGCCGATGCGCACGGTCCTGCCGCCGATGACGGTCTCGATCGCCAGCTCCTTTTTCACGGTGTCGGTGGTCATGATGGCATTGGCGCAGGCGTCGGAGCCCTCCGCCGTGGCGGAGAGGGAGGCGTACAGCGCCGGGATGCCCGCGGTGATGACCTGCTCGTTGATCTCCTGCCCGATGACGCCGGTGGCGGCGCAGATGACGTCCTCCGCATCGCAGCCGACGGCCCGGGCCACGGCGGCGCAGATGGCCTCAGCGTGCTGCTCGCCGTTGGGGGCGCAGGCGTTGGCGTTGCCGCTGTTGATGAAGGCGGCGCGGGCGATGCCGTTGGCCAGATGGGCGCGGTCCACATGAATATGGGCGGCCTTCACCGCGTTGGTGGTATAGACCGCCGCGGCGGCGCAGGGCTTGTCCGAAACGATCAGCGCGATGTCCTTTTTCTCCGGATTGTGGCTCTTGACCCCGACGTGGATGCCGCCGGCGGCAAAGCCTCTCGCGGCGCACACGCCGCCTTCGATGCTCTTCCAGTTTTCCATAGTCCGCTCCTTACAGTACCAGCCCCGTCGCCTCGGGAAGTCCCAGCGCGAGGTTCATATTTTGAATGGCGGCGCCGGATGCGCCCTTGCCCAGATTGTCGAACAGCGCCGTCACGGTGATGCGCGCGTCGTTGCCCTCCACGAAAATGCGCAGGCTGTCCCGGCCCGCCAGGGCGTTGCCGTACAGCTTTCCGGCCGCGGCGCACTCCTCCGCCGGAGCGACGGAGATGAGCGCGCTGCCGCCATAAAAATCGCTCAGCGCTTCGCGCACGGCGTCCGGCCCTGGGCTGCCCTTCAGCATGGCCGCGTGCAGCGGCACGGTGGAGGCCATGCCCTTGAAGTAATCGTCCACCACGGGGCAGAAGATGGGGGCTGTGGCAAGGCCGCAGACCTTCACCATCTCCGGGATGTGCTTGTGGCTCTGGCCCAGGCCGTAGATGCCGGGGCTGGAGAGCAGCTCGCTTCGCCCGGCGGCTTCATAGTCGGCGATCATGCTCTTCCCGCCGCCGGAATAGCCCGTGAGGGAGAAGCAGCTCAGAAGCGCGCCGGAGTCCAGCAGCCCCTCCGCGATCAGCGGATAGACCACGCTGATGAAGCCCGTGGCGTGGCAGCCGGGGTTGGCGATGCGCTTCGACGCGGCGATGGCCTCGCGCCTGCCCAGCTCGGCAAAGCCGTAGACCCAGTCGGGGCTGGTGCGGTGGGCGGTGGAGGTGTCGATGACGCAGGTGGCGGGATTGCTTACAAAGCCCGCGGCCTCCGTCGCCGCGGCGTCCGGCAGACAGAGGAACACCACGTCCGCGCTGTTCATCGCCTCCCGCCGGGCGTCGGGGTCCTTCCGCTGCGCTTCCGGCAGCGTCAGGACCGTCAGATCCGTCCGCTGCGCCAGCCGCGCCCTGATTTGCAGGCCGGTGGTGCCGGCGCTGCCGTCAATGAATACCTTGGTCATTGCCTGTTGCTTCCTCTCCCAGTATCTAATGTTGAATATTATACATCCGTTTTTGAATAAGTCAACCGATTTTGCGTTAAATATTCAAATATAGTGAATATTCAGAAAATCCCCTTGCCGGGGCGGCAAAACCTTGTCGCTTTTGCCAGTCCGGCGCAGCGCGCCGGGTCAGCGCTTTGCGCGCAGCGAGAGCTGGCGCAGCTTTAAGTCGGTGCGGTAGAAGTCCTTATAGGTGCAGCCTGCCCGGCCGCCGCCGGCGCAGGCGCAGGCACAGGCGCAGGCGCAGGACGCGCAGGCACAGGCGCAGGAGCTGTGCGCGCAGCCGCCGCCGCCCCGGTTGCCGCCGCCGGAGCGGGAGGAGGAGACATGGTGCGCCACCGGGACATTGATGACGTTGACGCGCACGAAGGTGTCCGGCGCGGAGGAATAGCGGTATTCGCCGCGGGTCTTGTACTTTAGCGCGGCCTTGTCGGCCTCGGGGACATTCTCCTCTTCGATGGTCTCCTCGCTTTTTACATAGCTGCGCCCGCAGTGGCTGCACACAGTCTCACCCTCGCCCCGGGGCGCGCCGCAGCCCTGGCACACGGGATAATAGACCACCTTGGTGCGGGTGATCTTCTTCTCGGTGGCCCGGCCGAAGTTGGCCCCGGCGGCATAGCGCCTGCGGCTGATCCCCCGGAGGATGACCAGGACGATGGGCACGATGAGGACGAGGGCGCCCAGGATGGTGTAGCCCGTGTCGTTGTCATCGTCGTCGTAGTACCCGCCGCTGGAGCGGGTCTCCGGCTCGTAGATGGCCTTGCTGTCGCTGAACGTGCGGGCGTCGTTGGGATAGTTGACGCGCACGGTGAAGGTCTCACCCGGGGCAAGGGAGGTCGTCCAGACGTTGTAGCCGTCCTTCATCAGGCACTCCGGCGACCAGGTCACCGCGTCGGCGCTGGCCCAGCGCACGGTGAGGGAATCCACCGCGATCTCGTCGAACCAGCCGGGGGTGAAGACGAAGGCCGTCTGCCCGTCCTGGAACAGGTTCATCTGATACATATAATCCTGCACCACGGTGAAATCGAAGCTGACGGTCTCCCCGGCGTGATACGCCCGGTCAAAGTCGATGCGGACAGCAGAGCCGTTGTCGCTTGAATAGCCGATGCGGTCGATGCTGTCGCTTCCGGCGTCGATGCTGCGGTACTCCCCGTTGGGGATGCCCACCGTGACCCACTCCAGGGCCCCGATGTCGTCGCGCAGCACCTTCCAGTCGATGTGATAGTCCAGGCGCACCGTGCCGTCGTCCAGGACCTCGGCGGTGATGTCGTAGTTCAGGATCTCGTCCGTGGGTTCGTCAGCCAGCGCCGGCGTGACGACGAAAAGCGCGCACAGCAGCGCCAGGCAGAGCAGCGCAAAGCAGTTCCGTTTCATTCGCACGCGCCCTCCTTCCCCTCGCCCTTTTCACGGCGCAGGGGGCAAAGCCCCTCCATTTTCGCCGACGCGGCCCGTCTGGCGGCGCAGGCGGGGCTGTCCCAGATGGCAGCCCAGTCGTCCGTCAGCATGTTGCCGAGCGGCGCGTCCGACAGCCAGCTCTGGCAGGGCACGACGGCCCCGCCGGGGGTGACGGCCATATTGCTCAGGCAGGCCCCGCAGCTCGGCACGCTGAGGCCCAGCGCCTCGCAGAATTCCGGCTCCACCCAGCCGGGGGAGGTAAAGCTGAGCTCCATGCCGTTGGCGCAGCAGTATTCCGCCGCCTGGCGCAGAATGTCCTTCAGCTCCTCCGTGGAAAGCTGCAGCGCCTCCGACGCCGCCGTGGCGGCCGCGCCGGTAGTGATGAGGCCGGAGCAGGTGACATAGCGCACGCCCTTGCCGTGCAGGAACTCCAGTGTCGCTTTATAGTCGCGGTTGCGGGTGCAAAGCGGCGTGTTGACGGACAGATTCAGCCCCGCCGCCAGGGCGTTTTCGATGCCGGCGACGGTGGCGGCGTGGCCCTGCGCGCCCACGAGGGCGTTGTGGGCCTGCGCGTCATGGCTGTAAAGCGTGATCTGCAGGCTGTCCAGCGAGGCGTCCCACAGCGCCTTGCACAGCTCCGGCGTCAGCGCCACGCCGTTGGTGTTCAGCCGGGTGACGAACCAGGCCGCGTGGGCGATGAGCTCCGGCAGGTCGGCGCGCAGCGTGGGCTCCCCGCCGGTGAAGGTGAGCTGGGAGATGCAGGCATCCCGGCAGCGGTCGATGATCTGCTTCCACTGCGCCGTACTCAGCTCCGGCTCGGCGGAGCACTGCTGCCCCGCGGCGTAGCAGTGCACGCACTTGAGGTTGCAGTTCCAGCGCCCGTCCTTCTCCATGGCGCTGACCATCAGATCCATGCGATGGGGCGCGCGCATCTGCGGGGCATAATCCCCAAGGGAGAGGAAGGGCACCTCCCCGTCGGGCATCTCCCCGCGCGCGATGCGCTGAAAGCTGTCCATCAGGGTATAGACGTCCTCCCGCACGCGCCGGAAGCCCAAAAGCGGATAGACGCGCCGCAGCGCGCGGCAGGTGCGCTTTAAAATGTCCTCCACGTCCACGTCGCTGACCGGGCGGCCTGCGTAGCGGTTGACCTCCTCGATGAAGGCGCACAGCAGAATGCTCCAGCTCGTCCCGACGGGGAGGATGTCCTGCCCGTTCAGGATCACGGCGCACTCGCCCCCGGCATCCGCGCGGGGCGGCACCAGATGGATGCGCACGACGCCCGGCCCGGCCGGGTTCAGCGTGGTGTGCTGTACGCCGGTGAACTTTTCGCGCAGAAAGCGCGCTTCCCGTTTCGTCAGAGCCATCGGCTGCCCTCCTTTTTATGCGCGAAGTCCGGCGATGAGCCGGTTGAAGTCCTCCCGGCCCCAGACCACCGGCACGGGGTAGAGCGGGTTGGCCTCCGCCAGCGCCCAGGTGATGATCTGGTCGATGTCCTTGTCCTGGATCATGTCGGCGCCCACGGGAATCTCCATCTCCCGCTTCAGCTCCTCGATCCAGCGCAGGAAGGCCTCGGCCTTCTCGGCGTCGCTGCTGCCGCCCATGCCGCAGACGTCGGCCAGCTCGGCCAGGCGATGGTGCGCCGCGGCGCCGAACTGCCGCATGACATGGGGCAGGATGATGCTCATGGCCAGGCCGTGGGGCACGCCGTACAGCCCGCCCAGGGTGTGGCCCGTGGCGTGGACATAGCCCACGCAGCCGCGGGTGAAGGCCCGCCCGGCGAAGAAGGCCGCCTTCTGCATGTTCTGCCGGGCCTCCAGGTTCTGCCCGTCGTGATAGGCCGTCAGCAGGTTTTCGTAAATGAGCTTCACGGCCTTTTTGGCCAGGTCATTTTCCAGCGGGGTGTTGTAGGTGTGGTTGGTATAGGCCTCCACGGCGTGGCACAGCGCGTCCAGGCCCGTGGTGGCGGTGACGAAGGGCGGCAGTCCCACGGTCAGCTCCGGGTCGAGGATGGCGTACTTCGGCAGGATGCTGGGGTCGTTGATGGAGGCCTTGTGGTGGGTGGCGCTGTCGGTGATGACGGCGGCCACCGTGGTCTCCGAGCCGGTGCCGGAGGTGGTGGGGATGGCGAAGAAAAGCGGGATCTTGTGGTGTACCTTCAGGATGCCCTGCAGCTGCGCCACGGTCTTGTTCGGGTGCACCGCCTTGGCGGCGATGGCCTTGGCGCAGTCCATGGGCGCGCCGCCGCCGAAGGCCACGATGCACTGGCAGCCCTCGGATCTGTAGACGGCGTAGCCCGCCTCCACGTCGTCGCTGGTGGGGTTCACCGCGATGGCGGAGAAGATGGTATAGTCAAAGCCCGCCGCCGTGAGCGATTCCAGCATCTTGTCCAGCAGGCCGAGGCGGCGCAGGTTGTCGTCCGTCACCACCAGGACCTTCTCCGCGCCCTTCTCCCGCATGAATTCCGGCAGCCGGGCGATGGAGCCGGGCCCTTCGATGTACTCGGGCATCCGGTAGCCCAGGAAATAGTTGGCCACCTTCATGACGGCCTGGAAGCATCTGCAATAAACCTTCGACATAACGCTCGCTCCTTTGTTGTTCATGGATTCAAATACCGGGCTCTCTCCCGGGGCCGCCATGACGATGGCGCGGATGGGGCAGGCCCCGGCGCATAGGCCGCAGCCGATGCAGCCCTCCGGCGCGCTGAGCTGCGCCACGGTGCGGATGTCCCCGTGCTGCTTCGGGCCGGTGATGGACAGGCTGCCCGTGGGGCAGGCCGCCACGCAGACCGAGCAGCCGGCGCAGCGCAGCGTGTCGATGGCGGGGCGGCGCCACGCGCTTTTTGGCACGCGCTGCGCCACGGTCCCGGCGTCCGTCACCACCGCGCCCCTGGCGCAGAGGCGGCCGCACGCGCCGCAGCCGACGCACTTGTCCGGGTCGATGCTGTGGCGCTCCTTCGCGGCGCCGGTGATGGCCCGGACGGGGCAGGCGCGCGCGCAAAGGCCGCAGCCGATGCAGTTTTCGTTGATGGAATAAGCTCCCATTGCTTCACCCTCCGCAGACCGGCGACATGAGCCAGACCTCGTCACCGTTGTTCAGCCGGCTTCCCTTGCGGCCCTGGGCGCCGTTGATGATGACGATGCAGCCGTCGATGTCCGCCGCCGTGATCTTCGTGTCCGGATTGGCCCGGCGAGCCTCCGCCAGAAGCTGGGGATAAAGGGCCTTCACGCTGTCGGCGTCCAGCTCCAGCTCCCGCAGTCCGGTGTCCAGCCGCAGCAGGCCGAACAGCTTTACGTGTACCATGGCGTAAGCCCCCTTTCAGTCGATGAGCTTCAGCTTTTTCAGCGTCCGGCGGGTGGGGATGCCGTCGGCGTCCCAGCCCCGGGCGCGGTAATAGGTCTTTTTCATCTGCTCCAGCGGCACCTTGGTTTTGGGGTCTTTGGGGTCCTGGGGCACGTCGGTCAGGCGCTTGGGCAGAGTGTCGTTTTTCGCGCTGACGCCGAAGCGGGTGTCCACCCAGCGCTCCAGCGTATAGCCCCGCTCCCCGCAGCGCATGTATCGGCCGAAGTTCATCGGCATCCCGGTGGCGTAGTGCAGAGCCCTGGTGTGGTGGAACACCGGCAGGTGCAGCGCCAGGGCCAGCGGGAACCTGTTGATGGCCCGCACCGCCCAGCCGATGAAGGGAATGGCCGCGTTGGCGATGCGCGTCACGGCGCCGTTGGGGCGGGTAATGAGAAAGCCGGGGAAAAAGGCGTAGGAGGTGAAAAGGCACTGGCCCGTGGCGGAGATCATCTCCATGAGGTCCTGGAACATCATGGTAAAGTCCGCCTTGGCGTGGGGCGTCTGGGCGTTGGTGTTCAGCCCCAGCCCCTCCAAAATCACGAGGTAGCCGCCGTTGAGATGGCAGCCGCCCCGGTTGGAAACGGCGTAGCCCAGCCCCTGGCCCACGGCCCGCCGCGGCTCATAGGCCGCCAGCTCCAGCCCCTTGGACTGGATGGCGAAGTCGCCCCCGCCGTACTTCTCGGAAAGGCGCTTGCTGCCCTCGGCAAGCTCTGCGCCGATACCCCGGCGATAGGCGATGTCCTCAAAAAGCGCGCTGAGCCCCTCGGTCTGCCCGAAGGCGAGGCCGTTGTCCCACAGGCCCTTCTCGTTGGCCTCCATGGCCCAGGCCACGGTGCTGGCGCAGGAGATGGTGTCCATCCCCAGCTCGTCCAGGAGGTTGTTCCACTCCAGGATCTTCGTCAGGTCATTGTTGAGGATGCCGCCGCCCAGCAGCCCCAGGGTCTCCAGCTCCGGGCCCTTGACCTCGCGCCCGCCGACGTTCACCGTGCGGGCGCACTTGATGGGGCAGGTCAGGCAGCCCTTGTTGACGATGTTGTGCTCCTCGGCCAGCGTCTCGCCGTTGACCAGCTCAAAATCGTCGTAGCGGCCGTAGTTGTAGTTTTTGGTGGAGAGCATCCCGCGCATCTGCATGCTGCTGACAAGGCCCGCGGTGCCCAGGCGGGGCAGCTGGTTGCCGGTCAGCGGGTGGCGGCGGAGATAGTCGAACCACTTGGCGTTCCAGCGGGTGTTTTTCTCCGGGGCGTAGACGCGCACCGTGTGGTTGCCGGTGACGGCGATGCCCTTCAGGTTCTTCCAGCCGAACACGGCGCCCACGCCCGTGCGCCCCGCGGCCCGCTCGCCGCTGATGACGCCGCTGTAGCGCACCAGGTTCTCCCCCGCCGGGCCGATCACCATCTGGCCAAAGCCCCGGCGCGCGCCCCACGCCTCGGTCAGAAGCGCCTCGATGCGCTCCTGGCAGTCGGTCACCTTGGTGCCCCACAGCCCGTCGTCGTCCGCGCTGCGGAAGGTGAAGCGGCCGTTGTCGATCACCAGCCAGCTGTGCCGGGGGCAGCGGCCTTTCAGGATCAGGGCGTCCAGCCCCGCTTTTTTCAGATAATAGCCGAAGCTGCCGCCGCAGTTGGAGGAGGTGATGTAGCCCGTCTGGGGCGAGAGGGTGGACAGATTGAAACGCCCGGACGACGGCGCGCCCGTGCCGGTCAGCGGCCCGGTGGTGACCACGATGAGGTTTTCCTCGCTGTAAGGCTGCTCCGCGCCGGTGAAATTGTCGCAAAGGATCTTGGCGGCCATGATCTTGCCGCCGATGAACAGCATGCGCTGCTCGTCCGTCCAGGGATAGTCGCGCACCTCGCCGCTGGTAAGATCCACCAGCGCAACGCGCCCCATATAACCGCCCAGGGATGTGGACATGGCCGTACCTCCCGTATGATATACTTTATCTGAATATTATACGTTCCCGCCGAGGGAAAGACAATCCCTTTTTGGTAATTTGCGGTGTTTTTGACGGGCTTGGACAGATTATCTTGATTTTCTCCGAAAAATACTGTATGCTGTGCTTAGCGTACTTTAATGTATTACGGAGGTATAGCATTATGGGCAAATTTGTGATCAAGGAAGCCAAAACCGGCTTTATCTTCAATCTCAAGGCCGGCAACGGCGAAGTCATCGCCACCAGCGAGGTCTACTCCTCCATGGACGCCTGCAAAAGCGGCATTGCCAGCGTGCAGAAAAACGCCCCCATCGCCGCGCTGGAGGACCAGACCGCCAAGGACTTTCAGACCGAGAAAAACCCCAAGTTTGAGGTCTATGCCGACAAGCGGGGCGAGTTCCGCTTCCGTCTGAAGGCCGCCAACGGCCAGATCATCGCCGTGGGCGAGGGCTATAAGGCCAAGGCCAGCTGCCTCAACGGCATCGCGTCCATCCGCAAGAACGCTCCGGACGCCCCCACCGTCGTCGAGGAAGCCAAGTAAAAACCCATAATCAAATCAAAAAAGCCGCCCCGATGGGCGGCTTTTTTGATGTTCAGCAGAATTTTTCGATGGCCTTCTGAAATTCCTCGATGGCCTGCATATCCCCGTCCTGCACCGCGTGGGTGATGCAGTGGGTGATGTGCTCGTTGATGATCTCCTTGCCCAGGCCCGTCAGCGCGCTGCGGGAGGCGGAAAGCTGCATCAGCACGTCGGCGCAGTCCTGGTCCTCCTCGATCATCCGCTTCACATGCTGCAAATGGCCGATGACGCGGGAGAGGCGGTTGAGCTGCCGCTTTTTCTCCTCCGGGGAGTGGTGATGGCTCAGATGATTGTGCGCATGCTCGTGCGCATGCTCGTGTTCGTAGGTATGCTCCATGGGTTCCCCTTTCTTTCCGCCGGATCTGTGATTCTCTGGCCAGTATACACGCGTTTCCCCGGCGTGACAAGCCCCGTGGGGGGTTATTCACCATCTGCCCTTCATGGCGTTCAGCAGCACATCGCCCACCACGGCGATGTCCTCCGCGCTGAAGGCCGAGGAGAAGTTGTCGGAGAAGAGGATCTGCGCCGCGGCGGGGAATTCCTCATCCCCCTCCCACAAAATGAGCCGCACCGTCAGCTCCGGGAGGAAGGGCAGGTCGAAGGAGGCGTCCCCGCTCTGCGCCGCGGCGCCGGAAACGCGCGCGCAGGCCGCGGCGAAGCCCGGCAGATCGCTGCCGTAGGTCCCGGCCATGCGCAGGATGCAGCGGCCGCGGAACTGCTGGGCGTACACATTGCCCCAGGGCATGTCCGTATAGGCCAGCATCTGCCCGGCGGAGGGCACCAGCGCTCCCTCCAGCAGCAGCCGCGCCAGCAGAATGCGGGTGTTGGAGGCGGTCTCCGCCCCGTCGTCGGCAAAGCGGCTGACCATGTCCGGCCAGCTCACCGTCACGGGACGGCCCAGCAGCGTCAGCGAAAAGTGCCCGTTTTCGTAGGGAACGCGGGCGCGCTGGGCCATCGCGGCGGGGTCCGCCGCGGCAAACGCCGATTTGTAGTGCTCCATCGGCACGCCGACCTTGTTATCGACAACTTCCATTGCTCACTCCTAATAAATCAGTCTTCCGCGAAAAGCTGCGCGTCCGTGTGCGGCACGAAGCAGGCCGCCACGAACTCGTCCATATACCCCGGGTGGGTGGACAGCTCGATGTACGTCATGTTGCGCCCGATCTCAAAGACCTTTTCCGTGGCCTCGTCGCTGAGCAGCATGGCGCAGGCGCCGGTCAGCGAGGAGTTGTCGATGTAGCTGTACTTCTCCAGGTTCTGCCGCGGCAGCATGCCGATGGAGATGGCCTTGCCGATGTCGATGCCGCTGCCGATGCCGCCGGCGATGATGATCTTCTCGATGTCGTCCACGGTCATGTCGATGGATTTCAGCATGGTGCGGATGGCGGAGAAGATGGCTGCCTTGGCGCGGATGAAGTTGTCCAGGTCGCTCTCGTCCAGGGTGATGTCGCTGCCGGTGGCGCTTTCGTCGGCAAAGGCGAGGACATAAGCCGCGCCGCCGTACTGGTCATAGCGCACGCGCCGGCCCTCCCGGATGAATTTGCCCTGGGCGTTGATGATGCCGCAGCGGAACAGCTCGCTGATCATGGAGATGAGGCCGCTGCCGCAAAGGCCCATGGGCTTGTCTCCGGCGATGATGCTGAGGGTGGGCTCCATGGTCTCCGGGTCGATGACGCAGGAATCCACCGCGCCGTGGGTGGCGCGCATGCCGCAGGAGATGTCGCCGCCCTCAAAGGCCGGGCCGGCGGAGCAGGCGCAGCAGAGCAGATAGTCCTCGTTGCCCAGCACCAGCTCGCCGTTGGTGCCAAGGTCGATGAACAGCGTCATGGCCGGGGTGTGCCACAGCATGGCAGGCAGCACACCGGCGCTGATGTCGCCGCCGACATAGCTGCCCACGTTTGGCGCCAGGATCACCGGGGCGTCCGCGCGCGCGGGCAGGCCAAGCTCCCCCGCCGTCTTGCCGTGCAGCTCCAAAAACTCCGGCACATAGGGCTCCAGGCGGATGGTCTGCGCGTCGGCGCCGACGAACAGATGCTCCATGGTGGTGTTGCCGGCGACGACGATGCGGGCGATGTCCTCCGGCAGTTTGCCCGCGCCGCGGCACAGGCTTTCAAAGATGGGCACCAGCGTCTCCTCCCGCACGGCGTGGCGCAGCCGCTCCACCCCGCCGGGCTTGGACTGCTGGATGATGCGGTTGATGACGTCCGCGCCGAAGCGGATCTGCCCGTTGCCCATGCTGGCCTTGGCCAGCACGTGGCCGGTGGCGAGGTCCAGCATCGCGGCGGTCACGGTCGTGGTGCCGATGTCGACGGCGACGCCGACGCCGGTCTCCTTTACGCCACGCGCGATGCCGGAGGCAAAGATCTCCTCCGTGGCGGCCTCGTAGCGTGCCAGCTCCTCAGCGGAGGAGAGGTCGGCAGTCTTGATGTTGTTGCGGAAGGCGCTGGCGGACATGGGCACCCAGATGACCGCGTCGCCGTGCACCTTGCTCTGGCAGGCCAGGCGCCACTGGGCGTCATAGTCCTCCTGGCTCAGGTGGGGGTTTTTCTCGGTCTCCAGCGCGCCGGAGATCAGCTTGACGCGGCACTTGCCGCAGGTGCCGTTGCCGGCGCAGGGCGCGTCGATGGCGACGCCGCAGCGCATCGCCAGCTCCAGCAGGTTTTCGCCCTGCTCCGCCTGCACCTTTATGTCCGCGCTGTTTTCGATTTTGAATACGATGGTATAAGCCATGGCGTTCTCCTTTTTCGCATAGGCCGATCGCACCTGCCGCGCGCCTTCCCCCCTGCGGCACATGCCGTCGGCCCGGTTTTTTTGAAATGCCCCGGGAAAGCCGGTGCTTTCCCGGGGCAAAGGCTGTGTTTTTTGTGCTGGGGCTTACATGATGGGATCCATGTTCAGCACCGGATGGCCCTTCTCGGTCAGGAAGGCCACCAGCTCCTCAGGATCGGTGGTGATGGTCTCATCGGCGATCATGTCGGTGAAGTTGTCGATGCCGTACAGCTCCTTGGCGGTCTTGTTGATCTTGGCCGCCAGATCGTCCTTCAGCTCCTTGGTCATCCACACGATGCGCTCCAGGCCGCCCTCGGCGCGGATGAACTTCTTCGACGCGACGAAGTTGCGGCCGTGGCCCATGAAGCCCGGGGTCTGCACGCCGCCGCCGGTCATACTGGCCAGCTCGCCGAAGGGCATGCCCGTGGGCGTCATGCCGGTGTACTCGCGGTTGACGATGACCACGCCGCCGCTCATGGGCTCGATGCCGCAGATGCACTCAAAGCAGCCGCAGGAGGTCATCGGGTCTTCGATGAGGGAGTAGAGGGTCACGCGCTCCATGGCGCCGTGGGTGGCCTCGGCCACCGCCTCGTTGACGGTGGTGTAGGCGCCGAGGCGCTCATCGGTGCAGCCGGTCTTGGCGATGGGGCGGCTGGGGCCGGTGGGGGCCAGCTGATAGGAGGCCTTGGCGTCCAGCCAGGAAACAGCGCCGCACAGGCCCAGGCGCTCCGGCGTCACCACGCAGCAGTGGCTGGGGGCGAAGGACTGGCACAGCGTGCAGGTGTAGAAGGTGTCCACGCTCTCGTCCGTCAGGGCGGCCAGGCGGTCGTCACGGGCGCGGTAACGCGGGAAGCAGACCTCCTCGAGGACCTTCTCCACAGCGGCGGTGTCCGTCAGAATGGTGATCTGGCACTTGTCCACGACCTCGCCGAAGTCGGTGCGGATCATGGAGTACAGCACCTCGCCGAAATCCTTCAGGCGCAGTCCGCGCTCCCAGCTGCTGCGGCTGATGCGGATGCGCAGCAGGTTGCGCTGGCCGGTGTGCATGACGCCTTCCATATAGTTGTACCAGGTGTGGATCTTGCGCTCGATGACGGGCTCAAAGTCGGGCTGCATCTTCGCGCCGTAGACGTCCACCAGGGTGGCGATGGACATGCGGGTCAGCTCGTCGCTGTTCTCCGGAACCTCCGGCCCGAGAATGGTGATCTTGTGATCCTCGATCTCGTCAGCGGACTTCATGGTGACCAGCTCGGCGGTCTTGCTGTGGTCGGAGTCGAACTCCACATAGGTGTCCTTCTTGCGGATGATCTCGCCCTCGAAGGCCGCGGCGAAGCCCACCGGCAGAGAGACGGCCTTGGGCTTGACCTTGATGTTGCGCAGCTGCAGGCTCTTCTCCACGATCTTGGCGTGCTCGGTCTCGGACTCCAGCGCGCCGGGGACCTGCAGGTCGCCCAGATCGATGTCCGTGATCACGGGGAAGCCCAGGGCGATGGCGCCGGCGCCGGCGGACACGGTGATGGCGTCCAGCGCGCCGAAGGTGTTGACGAAGGCGGGAACGCGCTCCTTGGTGTACTGCAGCAGCGCGCCCAGATCACCGGGCGGCACCGCGCCGAAGATCAGCGCCGCGCGGACGGCGACAGTGACGACGTGGATGACGCTGGTGATGCCGTGGCCCAGGGGCACGACGCGGAACTCCAGGCCCATGCGCACGCCCTGCTCCGCCACCTGCTCGATGACGTCGCCGATCAGGAAGGACATGATGCCCTTCTCCTGATAGTCGCGCACCACGTTCGCCACGTCGGCGGCGTTGTCGGCCTTGCCGATGACGACGGCCACGCCGGGGATGTCGCCGGTGACCAGCGGCACGCCCAGGGAGCGGATGATGGCGTCGGGCACGAAGCCGATGCCGCTTTCGTTCTCATAGGGGTTGGGGCTCTCGACATACTTGAGAAGCTCCAGGATCTCAGCGCCGACGGCGGTGGCCAGGCCGGCGTTCAGCGCCGCGCCCAGGTCCTCCTGGCCGGTGATGAGGCTTTTCAGCACGCCCACGCAGGCGGGCAGGTCGCCCAGGGTCTTGACCTTCACGCCGGTGGCGGCGTAAATGGTGGGGCAGAAATAACCGGTCTCGGGGAAGACGGCCTTGGCGTCGGCGCCGTGCTTGGCAATGGCGTCGTTCACGCTCTGCTCGGTCAGGCCGGCAACCGCGTTGGAGCCTTGGTAAATCAGATCAATCAGTGCGCTCATTGAATCATTGTTCCTTTCTTTTCAGATGTGGTTCCGATTCGTTGAGAATTTGGTCTGCGCCGCAAAAGGTCACGCGGCGCAGACCAGGTCAGTTTTTTACAGCTCCAGGAAGGAGTCTGCGTAGAGGGAATTGTTCTTGATGATGTCGGCGGACTTGATGGTCTCCATCAGGCGGGCGTCGCAGGGGTTGGCGATGGCGCTGGTCAGGCCGTTGAGCATCGCCATGGCGACCATGGTGCTGTCCAGGATGGGACGGATGTGCTTCGGGGTCATGTTGGACACGTTGCTCAGGCCGCCGGTGGAGTTGAAGCCCATGTCGCTCAGCTGCTTGATGAAATCGAGAACGTCAAGCTGCTTGTCCTGCATGCCCTTGATGACCAGGAACAGGGGGTCGAACCAGAGGTCCTCGGCCTCCATGCCCAGGCTCATGCCGCGCTCCAGCATCTCCTGGCAGTACATCATGCGCTCGTCATTGTCGGAGGGGATGCCCGCCTTGGCGCACAGCGCGATGGCGATGGCGTCGTTGGCAGCGGCCAGGTCGATGTTCTCGATGCGGTCGCCGGCATCGGCAGAGTTCACGATGGGCTTGCCCTTGCTGCGGTTGTAGACAGAGATGCCGGCCTCGATGGCCTTGCGGTTGGCGGTGTCAAGGCAGAGGGGAACATTGTCGAAGTTCTCCTGCAGCAGCTGCACGGCCCACTTCATCAGATCCTCGCCGGTCTTCTCGGCAGGGCCGATGTTGACGTCCAGATACGTAGCGCCGGCGTCCAGCTGCTCCTTGGCACGCTTCAGGATGGGTTCGGGGTCCTTCTCCTCCATGGCCTTTTTGATGACCGGGGAAATGCAGTGGATTCTTTCACCGATAACGATAAATTTTCCCATAGTGTTCTGCCTCCTAAAAGATTATTGTTGTTTCTAAAAAAGCTTACGCCTTCAGGTCCTTCATGAACTTGACCAGGCCGGTGGCTTCGTTGGGGGCAACGATGATGTTCCAGCCGGGCAGCTGCTCTTCCAACTCGCCCTTCAGCACGGCGGCCTTGCCGGGGATGATGAGGTCGCGGCTGGTGATCTTGCCTTCGATGTCCTGCTCCTTGAAGAACTTTGCGATGGAGCCGGCGCTGAACTTACCGGCAGCCCAGGCGGTCAGCACGGAGTAGCCGCCGGCGTCGGAGATCAGCAGGTTCACGGGCACGCCGGAGCGCTCCAGCTCGCCGGAGACGATGAAGTAGGTCAGGGCGAAGTCGACGGTGGTGGCGCAGGGGGAATCCGCCGTGGCGCCGTTCAGCGCGTAGATGCCCGGCTCGACCTTCATGGGCTTCTGCGGGTCGGTGTAGATGTTCTGGCGCAGGCCGAACAGCGGCAGCGCCTGGGCATAGCTCATGCCGTCCATCAGGATGATGGAGCCGTACTTCAGCACGAACATGCTGGCCAGGGCGGTCTGCTTGGTCACGTCGCCGGCAGCGATCTTGCCGAGGTTGACGATGGAGGGATAGCCGAAGGTGCGGTCCTTGTCCTTCAGGGCAGCGCGGCGCACCTGGATGGCGTTGGCGTAGGTATCCCTGACGGTGGCGCCGGTGACATCCAGCACCAGGTCCTTGTAGCCCAGGCCCTCGATGGCGGCGGTGGTGTCATACAGCGCGTCCAGATCGGGAGCGGAAACGCCCAAAAGCACGCCCTTGGCCTTGGCCAGCTCGGCCATCTCCTTGTAGTTGTCGGGGGTGGCGCCGTTGAGGATGGGCTTGGCGTCGGCGCACACGTCCAGCGCGGCGGCCGCGGCGGCAGCGTCGGTGCACTCCAGAATCAGAGCGCGGTTGTGGCCCATGGCCTTCTTCACCAGCTCGACATAGGCGGCCTGGTCGCCCTTGAAGCCCAGGTTCAGCACTTCGGTGTACATGTGCTCGCCGATGCGCTCATAGCTGACCTTCTCCACCTCGCCGATCCGATCGTCGAAGCAGCCGGGGCAGACGTTGACGCCGAAGAGGTTGTGGGAGACAAAGGTCTTGTCGTGACGGAACAGCACGGTCTCGCCGCCGAGGGTATGCTCGGTCTCGCCGGTGCCGAACTTCAGGGACTTCATCGGGGGCGCGGTGGCCTCGCTGAGGGTGGCCTTGGCGTCATCCGACATATGGGGGCACTTTTCGATGGGGATCGCGCCCTGGGCGACCTTCATGGCGAAGGCCATGCAGGTGGGGTTGCCGCATTCTTTGCAGTTGGTCTTGGGGGTCAGCTTGAAAATATCCAGTCCTTTGAGTGCCATGATGAACTTCCTCCTTCCTTAGGTCAGATCCGCAATGATCTCTGCGATGGTCTTAACGGACTCGGGGTGACGCAGGATGACGGCGTTGGAGCCGCCGGCCAGGCAGGCAGCGGCGGTGGAAACCTCCATCTGCACGCCGCGGTTCTCCCGCGGGCCCCACTCGGGGAAGTCTTCCTCAGAGACGACGGACTCCTTGACGGACCAGGCATCGTCGGCCACGGGGGTGACGATGGGCATCTGGAGCATGGCGTCGTTCTGGCTCAGGGCGGCGCCGCGGACGCGGTCGAGCGTGGAGGCCACGTACTCGAAGCCGTAACCGGCGGCGGCGGAGCCGACGTTCATCACATAGCTGTCAGCGGAAACGCCCATCTGGGAAATGAGGACGTTGAGCTGCTTGGCCAGGTTGATGTCCACGGCGGACTCGGCGGAGATCTTCTGGCCGTAGGCCAGGACGGCGCCGGCCGCCACGGTCTTGTAGTCCTCGGTGCGGGCGGAGATGAGCAGCACGTTCTTGCCCTGCAGCACCTCGGCCAGCTTATTGAACATCTCGGCGTCCTTCTCGATGTTCTTGCAGCCCTGGATGGCCAGGGGGCAGTCGATGGCGTCGGCCACTTCCTTGGCGATGGCAGCGCACTCGTCGATGCTCTTGTTCTCGCCGTTGGGGTCAGCGCCCTCGAGGGTCAGCACGACGAAGTCGCCGCCGGGCATCTCGGATGCGCGCTTGGCGATGTCGCCGATGGTCTCAGCGCCGGCGTAGAACGCGGCGATGCCGGGGACGGTCTTGTCGTAACCGGAGTCGGTGATCTCAACGCCGATCTTGGCCCGGTTTGCGATGGGGGCGTCAAAGCTGTACAGCGGCATCACGTTCTCGCCGCCTAAAACAATTGCCTTGTCGCCCGTACCGATGGTCACTTCGTTGACCGATGCGGTAAACTTCTGGGGTACACGCTTGAATGCCATAAAGTTTTTTCTCCCTTCGTTCCTTGTCTTTCTGATTTATCGTCGATCAAAAATGATTACGCGAACAGTTTTTCAGCGATGGCGACGACAGCGCGCTTGGCCGGGTTGGTCTCCTCCAGGCCGGTGGTGGGCTTGCCGCTGCAATCGTATTCGTACACGGTCTCATCCTGGGGGATGACGCCGATGAGCTCCAGCCCATGTTTGTCGATCTCCTCGCGGATGCCCTCGTTGAGCTGGCCGCCGGGGGCGCGGTTCACCACCAGCACCAGCTTTTTCGGCTTCATGCCCATCTCCCGCACCAGCTCGGCGATGCGCGCCACGGCCTGGATGCCGCGGCGGGAGCAGTCGGACACCAGCACGATGATGTCAACGCTGGGCAATATGCCGCGGCTGATGTGCTCCATGCCGGCTTCGTTGTCCACCACCATCCAGCGGTAGCCGCCCTCCAGCTTTTGCAGCTGGGTCTGCAGAAGGCCGTTGACATAGCAGTAGCAGCCCTTGCCCTGGGTGCGCCCCATGACGAGCAGGTCAAAATCATCCTCCTCGACCACGGCGGAGCGAAACTTGCAGTCAATGTAATCCTGTTTGGTCATGCCGGCAGGGATGGGGCTGTTCTCCACGATGTCCGCCGAGGCGACCTCCTCCCGGATGTCGCCCAGCGTGGTCTCGACCTCAACGCCGAGGACCTCGTTCAGGTTGGAGTTTGCATCCGCATCCACCGCCAGGACCGGGCCCATCTTGTGGCGGCACATCCAGTCGATGAGCATGCCGCAGAAGGTAGTCTTTCCGGTGCCGCCCTTTCCGGCGACGGCAATGGTGCTTGCCATAGGTCTTGTTCCCTCCAAAGATTTTAACAACTTATTTTACTCCCGCTGTACGGGAATTACAAGGAAAATTTGTTAAATTATTCGCAGCTTGCGGATTTCTTCAATCCTCGGTGAAGCTGAAGCGCTGGTGCAGCCCGTCGGTCACCACGTCGTAGATGACGCCGTCGCGGGTGGGCGTGCGCTCCACGCTGATCTCCGTGCCCACGAGCTGGGCCATCAGATAGGCCTCGGTGTCCTCGGTCTCCACGGTGGAGACGAACACGTCGCGCATCTGGTTGCCGGAGCACTGGTTGAAGATTTCGCGGATCAGCTCATAGCGCATGTCACTTGTTCTCCTCAATGACGATCTGGTTCTGCACCAGATCCACGCTTTTCAGCGTGCCGAACACGACGGTCTCCAGCCCCATGATGTCCGTGAGGGTGATCTTCTCCCCCTCGGCGCGCACGCCGCTGACATACTCCGCCAGCTTGGTGCGCTCGCTGCCGTCGGCCTTATAAACGGTGGAAAGGCACATGCGCGCTCACCCCTTCAGCGCTTCCAGCGCCCTGGCCAGAAGCTCGTTGCCGTCGCCGAAGCGGTCCACCGCCTCGTCGATCAGCTGCGCCGCGGCGCCCTTGCCGGTGGCCTCCAGCTTGTGGCAAAGCTCGTGCAGCTCCTCGGCATGGTGGCGGTTGTGGTCCAGCATATAGCTCATCAGCGCCTCGGCCTGCTCCAGGCTGTCAAAGCCGGAAACGGGGCCGTGGGTGTGCACATGGCCGTGGCCGTGCTCATGTTCATGCTCATGCATCAGTATCATTCTCCTTTCGTCAATTGGCCTTATGTTCTTATCCTATAATGTACCATGGAAACGGGAAAAATGCAAATCCCCCCGGGGCATTGGTAATGCAAAAAGGTTGAAACGAAAAATTTGGTTATGCATTCAGTGAATCAGACCCGTTTCCACTTCGCCCCGCCCGCGATGTCCGTGACCTCAATGCCCTCGGCGCGCAGCGCGTCGCGGATGCGGTCGGCCTCGGCGAAATTCCTGGCCTTCTTGGCGCTCTGGCGCGCCAGGATGCGCTCGGTCACGGCGGGGTCGTCCGTCCCGTCCTCGGCGATGACGGCGAACTGCGCCGCCCCCTTGGCGGCGGCGGCCCTGGCCGCGGCGGCGGCGTCGGCTTCGCGCTTTGCGATGGCCCGGTCGTTCAGATCCAGCCGCAGCACGCTGTCAAAGTGGTCGATGGCGGCCAGCTTGGTGTCGTCCGTGGTGCCGGCCTTCAGCACATCGTACAGCACCGTGACGGCCTGGGAGGTGTTAAGGTCGTTGTCCAGCGCGGCGCAGAATTTCTCCTTCAGCGCCTGGAAGTCCTCCGCGACCACCGGCCCCGTGCCGGGCTTCAGCGCGGCGATGCGGGCGATGAGCTTCTGGTAGGCCCCCTGGGCGTTGTCCAGGTTCTCCCAGGAGAACACCAGCGCCTTGCGGTAATGGCTCTGCAGGCAGAAGAAGCGGTAGGCCAGCGGGTCATAACCCTTCTCCTCCAGCAGCGAAACGGTCAGAAACTCGCCGCTGCTCTTGCTCATTTTCCCGGAAGTGGTGTTCAGGTGGTGGACGTGCACCCAGAAATTGCACCATTTGTGGCCCAGATAGCTCTCCGACTGGGCGATTTCATTGGTGTGGTGGGGGAAGGCGTTGTCGATGCCGCCGCAGTGGATGTCCAGGTCCTCGCCCAGGTGCTTCATGCTGATGCCGGAGCACTCGATGTGCCAGCCGGGATAACCCACGCCCCAGGGGGAGTCCCACTTCAGGGCCTGATCCTCAAACTTGGACTTGGTGAACCACAGCACGAAGTCGTTCTTGTTGCGCTTGTTGGTGTCCTCCTCCACCCCCTCCCGGACGCCCACGGCCAGGTCATCCTCGTTGAAGTTGTTGAATATATAGTACCGCTCCAGCTTTGACGTGTCGAAGTACACGTTGCCGCCCACGAAATAGGCATAGCCCTTTT
>SVKR01000119.1 GCA_015068365.1 Oscillospiraceae bacterium | reverse complement strand
GCCCGGAGGGCGCCCGCGACTATCTGGTGCCCTCCCGCAAGCACCCGGGCAAATTCTACGCCCTGCCCCAGGCCCCTCAGCAGTTCAAGCAGCTTTTGATGACCAGCGGCTTTGACCGCTATTTCCAGATCGCCCCCTGCTTCCGCGACGAGGACGCCCGCGGCGACCGCAGCCCGGGTGAATTCTACCAGCTCGACATGGAGATGGCCTTCGCCTCGCAGGAGGACGTGTTCGCCGTGCTGGAGGACGTGCTGCCCCCCATCTTTGCCCAGTACGGCACCTATAACGTCGCCTCCGCCGCGCCCTTCCGCCGCATCCCCTATCGGGAGAGCATGGAGACCTACGGCACGGACAAGCCGGACCTGCGCATCGACCTGACGGCCACGGACGTGACCGCGCTGCTTTCCGGCTGCGGCTTTGAGCCCTTTGCCGCGGGGCCGATCAAGGCCGTGCCCATCTCCGACTGCGCGCTGACGCGCAAGCAGATCGACAAGCTCCTCGCCGACTGCGAGGTGCAGTCCGGCGCGAAGGGCTACTGGTTCAAGATGGACGAGACCGGCGCGATCGCCGGCGGCGTGGCCAAGTTCGTGCAGGACAAGGCCGAGGCGCTGACCGCGGCGCTGGGGCTGAAGCCCGGCACGCTGGTCATCCTCTCCGCCGGGGACCTGGCGGTGAAGAACACCGGCGTGGTCATCAAGACCTTCGGCGCCGCCTGCGACGGGCACATGGACCGCGAGCGCTATGAATTCTGCTGGATCGTGGACTTCCCCATGTACGAGATCGGCGACGAGAGCGGGGAGCTGGAATTCTGCCACAACCCCTTCTCCATGCCCAAGGGCGGGCTGGACGTGCTGTTGCAGGCCGAAAAGGGCGCGCTTGACCCGCTGACCATCATGGCCGACCAGTACGACCTGGTGTGCAACGGCGTGGAGCTTAGCTCCGGCGCGGTGCGCAACCACGACCCGGAGATCATGGTCAAGGCCTTTGAGCTGGTGCGCCTGGGCGAGGACGACGTGAAGGCCAAGTTCCCCGCCATGTACAACGCCTTCTGCTACGGCGCGCCGCCCCACGCGGGCATCGCCCCGGGCGTGGACCGCATGGTCATGCTCCTGGCGGGCGAGGACTCCATCCGCGAGATCATCCCCTTCCCCATGAACAAGAACGCCCAGGACGTCATGATGGGCGCCCCCGGCGAGGTGACGCCCAAGCAGCTCGACGAGCTGCACATCGCCGTCACCGCCAGAGAGGAAGAGGTTTAACCCATCCGATTATCCGACTGAAAGGAGGTGCGCGCCCATGGTTTCCAAGGTCCGCTCCCTGGGCCTGCAGGGCATCGGCGGCTACGAGGTGGGCGTGGAGTGTTTTCTCTCCAACGGCCTGCCGGGCTTTGACGTGGTGGGCCTGCCGGACACGGCGGTGAAGGAGGCCCGGGACCGGGTGCGCGCCGCCATCAAGGTCAGCGGCATGAAGTTCCCCGTCAGCCGGCTGACCGTCAACCTGGCCCCGGCGGACACCCGCAAGGCCGGGACGATCTACGACCTGCCGATCCTGCTGGGCATTTTGCTTTGCACCGGGGATCTGAAGCCCCTGCCGCCGGACGCCGCCTTTCTGGGCGAGCTGAGCCTGGCCGGGGCGCTGCGCCCGGTGCGCGGCGCGCTGCCCATGGCCCTGGCCGCCCGGCGCATGGGCATCCGCACGCTCTACGTCCCGGCGGAGAACGCCACGGAGGCCGCCTTTGCCGAGGGCCTGACGGTCTACGGCGTGGAGAGCGTGGCGGCGCTTCTGGCCCACCTGCGCGGGGAGGAGCCGCTGACGCCGGCGGAGCCCCCGCTTCTGACGGCGGCGGGCGGCGAGGTGCCCGATTTTTCCGACGTGAAGGCGCAGGAAAACGTCAAGCGTGCGCTGGAAGTCGCCGCCGCGGGCGGCCACAACCTGCTGATGATCGGCCCGCCGGGCGCGGGCAAGAGCATGCTGGCCAAGCGCCTGCCCGGCATTCTGCCGGACATGAGCCGCCGGGAGATCACCGAGGCCACGGAGATCCACTCCGTCGCCGGCAACACCGGCGCCGACGCCCCCATCCTCACCCGCCGGCCCTTCCGCTCGCCCCACCACACGGTGTCCGCCGTGGCCATGAGCGGCGGCGGCAGCACTCCCCGCCCCGGCGAGATCAGCCTGGCGCACACGGGCGTGCTGTTCCTGGACGAGCTGCCGGAATTCTCCCGCGAGACCATGGAGGTGCTGCGCCAGCCCCTGGAGGACGGAAGGGTGACCATCTCCCGCGCCGCGGGCAGCTTCACCTTCCCCAGCCGCTTCATGCTGGTGTGCGCCATGAACCCCTGCAAATGCGGCTGGTACGGCCACCCCTCCGGCCGCTGCCACTGCTCCGAATCCTCCGTCCGCCAGTACCGCAGCCGCATCTCCGGCCCGCTGCTCGACCGCATCGACATCATCGTGGAGGTGCCGGCGCTGGAGTTTGACGAGCTGAAGGCCAGGCCCTCCGGCGAGCACAGCGCGGACATCAAGCGCCGGGTGGACGGCGCCCGGCAAATTCAGCGCGCGCGCTTTGCCGACAGCGGCACGGTCTGCAACGCCGACATGTCGCCGGCGCAGATGCGCCGGTGCTGCGCCCTCTCCGCCGACTGCGAGGCGCTGATGCGCGGCGCCTTTGACGCTCTTGGCCTCACCGGCCGGAGCTATGACCGCATCCTGCGCGTGGCCCGCACCATCGCCGACCTGGACGGCAGCGCCGACATCCTGCCCGCCCACATCGCCGAGGCGGTGCAGTACCGCAGCTTTGATTTTGAGACGAACTGAGTGATGCTTCCTATGAACGACATTATTTTGCTCAAGCAGGGCGAGATCGTCCTGAAGGGCCTGAACAAAAAGTATTTCGAGCAGAAGCTGTCCGCCAACGCCGCCCGGCGCTTGAAGCCCTACGGCAGCTTCCACATCTACACCATCCAGTCCACCACCTATGTGGAGCCCCAGAGCGACGACTGCGACATGGACGGGGCCTTTGAGGCGCTGAAGACCGTGTTCGGCGTCATCGCCCTGACCCGCGCCGCCGCCTGCGACAAGACCCCGGAGGCCATCGCCGCCAAGGCCATCGACTATCTGGGCGACGCGATGCGCGCATCAAAGAGCTTCAAGGTGGAGACCCGCCGCAGCGACAAGAGCTTTCCCATGACCAGCATCCAGCTGAGCCAGTTCGTGGGCGGCGAGCTGGCCGACGCCTTTCCCGACACGGCGGTGGACGTCCACGACCCGGAGCTGACCGTGCACGTGGAGGTGCGGGACCTGGCGGCCTACGTCCACTCCGCCCCGGTGCCCGGCGCCGGGGGGATGCCCGTGGGCAGCAACGGCAGCGCCGTCACGCTGCTCTCCGGCGGCATCGACTCGCCCGTGTCCAGCTATATGATCG
>SVKR01000118.1 GCA_015068365.1 Oscillospiraceae bacterium | reverse complement strand
TATTATGGCCGGAAATCCCTGTGCCTGCCGGATCAATAGGTGCCGGCGGGGATGGTGTAGGTGGAGTAGAAGGGAGAAGCGGCCAGGAGCTTATCGCTGTGCTCCTTGTCGATGGAGACAAGGTAGACATGGCCGGCGGTGGCCAGGTCGGTGATGGCGGTGGTGGGGGCGCCGGCGACGATGAAGGCAGCGTCGATCTTGCCGTCCTTCAGAGAGTCGGCGCTGTCGCCGAAGCTCTGGTACACGGGCTTGATGTCGTCCTCGGTCAGGCCGTAGGCGGTCAGCACGTCAATGGCATTGAAGTACACGCCGGAGCCGACGGCGCCGATGGAGACGGTCTTGCCCTTCAGATCGGCGACAGAGGCGATCTTGGAGTTGGTGGTGACGATCTGCACCTGCTCCATGTACAGGGCGGCGACCACGGAGAAGCCCTCCACCGGGGCGTCAAACAGACGCTCGCCGTTGTAGGCGTAGCTCATAACGTCGCTCTGCGCGAAGCCGAGCTGCACGTCGCCGGCCGTCAGGTCCTCAATGTTGGCCTTGGAGCCGCCAGAGGTGACCGCAGTGACCTTGAAATCCTTCTGTCCGCTGACATAGCTGGCCAGCACGCCGCCGAAGGCGTAGTAGGTGCCGCTCTCGCCGCCGGTGCCGAAGGTCAGATCGCGCTTCTCGCCGGTGCCGGCGCCGTCCTTGACGGCGGCGACGTTGATGCCCTTCTCAGCGAAGTACTTGGCAGCGCCGGGGTGATAGGGGACAGAGGTGACGGAGGCGGCGAAGTTGACATCCAGCTCCTTGCCCTTGCCGTGCTGCTCGCCGATGGCGGCGGTGTTCTCAAAAATCGCGGAGACAAAATCGTAGATCTCATCCTCGGGCACGTCGTCCCGGGCGATGACAACGGCGCCGACGGCCACGGTGTCCGTGTCCACAGGCGTATAGGTCTCCTCTTCCTTCTTTGCGCCGCAGGCGCAGAGGCTCAGCACCAGGACCAGTGCCAGCGCCAGTGCAAGATACTTTTTCATTTTAATTCCTCCTATGTTCTTCGTTCTCTAATAATAAAAAAAGAACTATCGGGAATTATACACCGTATGCGGCAGACCTGTCAAGCGTAGAATGCATCTTGTTCTCTGACGATTTGCATTATTTCCGTCATTTTGCAGGAGAAAGCCGGAGCCCTGCCCCGATTTATGCATAATTGCAAGAAAGAAAATGCAAAGCTAAGGCGCTCCGGCGGCATCCAGCGCCAGCGTGAGGATGCCGAGGTTCTCTCCGTAGATGCGGTCGCACTGCCCGATGGGCAGGGGATTGTCCCCGAGCCCGGCCTCGATGGTGTAGCCGGGGCGGTCATAGTTCTGGATGAACCAGTCCTTGTACCCGGCAAAGCCGGAGGCGTAGGGCGTATCCGCAACGGCATAGGAGCTGACGCCGGAAAAGACGCGGGCCAGCGCCGCGGCGCCCACCGGCTCGTAGTCGAGGTATCTCCAGTAGATGACGCTGCCCTGGGTGTGATAGCTCAGGGTCAGAACGGGCGCGTAGGACAGCGTGAAGCGGTACAGCGCCAGGCTTTCCGGGGCGCTGAGGGGCGCGACGCCCACATAGTCGCGCGGCGCGGGGGAGATGAAGCCCTGGGCAAACTTGATCTCCCGGGCGTTTTCCCAGCCGGCGGGGTATTGCAGATTGAGGTCCGTGCCGCGGATGTTGGCCTTCCAGCCGGAGGGAAAGGCGATGCCGGAATAGTCCGCGGCGATGGCGCGGGCGGCGCTGAAATAGGGGCCGGAGGCCAGATCGCCCGTCACCAGGTCCATCCCGTCCGGGTTGACGCAGGGCACCAGCGCGATCCAGGCCTTTGCCAGCAGTTCACGGGCGGGCTTTCCGAAAATGTCGGAATTGTTCGCGTCGGCGCGGGCGAGCTGCTCCGCGAATTTCATCAGCACCGGCGTGGTGATCCACTCGTTGGCGTGGTGCGCGGCGTTAAAAAGCGCGCCGCGCTCGCCCCGGCCCAGCGCCAGAAGCCACAGCGGCCGGCCCATCACGCTCTCGCCCAGCGCGTCGCTTTTCAGCGCCGGGTAGCGTGCGGCGAGGCCCTCGCAGCAAAAGCGCAGCAGCTCGCTGCACCAGTCGATGCCCGTGGGCACCACGTCGAAGGGGAGCGGGACGTTGACCACGGCGCCCACGGGCAATCGGAGCGGGTCCAGATCCGGGTTGGCGGCGGAGATGGCCTGCACCGTGCTGCCGTAGCGGCGCGCCAGGCGGTAAAAACTGTCGCCCCGGCGCAGGGTATAGGGAACATAGCCGGTGTACCAGGGGTTCAGCGCCCGGTGGGTCAGCGGCCCGGCGACGCCGTCCGCGCTGAGTCCGGCGCTGCGCTGAAAGCGCAAAAGCGCGCGCCGGGTGTCCGCGCCGAACACGCCGTCGGATACGCCGGGGGCGTATCCGGCGCGCTGCAGCGCCAGCTGCAGAAGCTGCACCTGGGGCCCGGCGGCGCCAAGAGACAGGGTTTTCAATGGACATGCCCTCTTTTCCTATTAAAATAATTTTTTCAGCAAAGTATATGCGCCGCTCCGCCCCGCAAAAACTTTTCAGCAGTGAAAACATTTGCATCGTGTTATTCTCCCGCCGCCGCGCATACTGACCATGTGCGCGCCATTCGCGCATGATCTGATGGGCAGGGGGAATTGGATTTGAAAGGAAAAAAACGTGCTCTGGGCACGGCGGCGCTGGTCTTGCTGCTGCTCATGGCGCTGCCGATGCACGCGCTGGCGGTGGAAGCGCTGGTGCCCATGGGCTGCGCCGTGGGCATTGAGCTGGAGACCGGCGGCGTGATGGTGGCCGGCTTTTCGGAGGTGCAGACGGCGGACGGGGCACGCTCGCCGGCTGCGGCGGCGGGCATGAAGACCGGCGACGTGATCACCGCCGTGGACGGGCGCAGCACGCCGGACGCGCAGGCGCTTTTAAGCGCCCTAACGTCGCTCAGCGGCGGACCGGTAGACGTGACGGCGCGGCGCGGGGAGAGCGAGCTGCTCTTTCATGTGACGCCGGCGCGGAGCGAGGACGGGCGCTGGCAGCTTGGCCTGTGGCTGCGCAGCGGCGTCAGCGGCATCGGCACCGTGACCTGGTATGACCCGGACAGCGGGCGCTTCGGCGCGCTGGGCCACGGGATCAACGACGTGGAAAGCGGCAAGCTTTTGCCCTTTGACGGCGGCACCATCACCGGCACCGCCGTGGTGGACGTGGTGAAGGGCGCGCCGGGGGCGCCGGGTGAGCTCTGCGGCCAGCCCGACCGGGCGCAGGTGCTGGGTTCGCTGGACCGCAACACCGGCTGCGGCATTTTCGGCGTTGCCGGCTTTGCCGACGCCGGGCAGCCGGTGCCCATCGCCGCGCCCCAGGAGGTGCATCTGGGCCCGGCCAGCATCCTCGCCACGGTGAACGGCGGCGGCGTGGCGGAGTACAGCGTGGAGATCAGCCGCATCTACCGCCAGCCGGAGGAGCACCGCTTTCTGATGCTCACGGTCACGGACCCGCAGCTTCTGGCGCAGACGGGCGGTATCGTGCAGGGCATGAGCGGCAGCCCCATCCTGCAGGACGGCAAGCTGATCGGCGCGGTGACCCATGTGCTTCTCAGCGACGCCACGCGCGGCTACGGCATCGGCATCCAGGACATGCTGGACGCGGCGGCATAAGGGAGAAAAGCCTGTGAGGCGCTTCGCTTCGCAGGCTTTTGCTTGATTTCTTCCGGGATATGGTGTAAAATCGCATATCTGCAATCATATAGTATGTGTGAGAATCATTCCCGGAGGTAAGACCTTTGGCAGAGGAAAACAGGCAAAACTTTCTCCACGGCGCGGCCATCCTGGCTGCGGGCGTGGTGGTCATCAAAATCCTGGGCGCGATCTACAAGATCCCCCTGCGCAACATCATCGGCGAAACCGGCTACGGCTATTTCTTCGCCGCCTATACTATTTATAATTTCTTCCTGACCATCTCCACGGCGGGGCTGCCCGTGGCCCTCAGCCGCATGATCAGCGAGGCCAACACGCTCGGCCGGCCCTGCCAGGCGCGGCGCACCTTCCGCGTCGCCATGGTGACGCTGGGGTTGCTGGGGCTTGTGTTCACGCTGCTCATGCTCCTGTTCCCGACGGAAATGGCCATCGCCTTCGTCAGCAAAGCCACGGTGAGCCGCTGCGTCTTTGCCATCTCGCCCTCGGTGCTGCTGGTCTGCCTGACCAGCGCCTTCCGCGGTTACATCCAGGGCAACGGCAACATGAAGCCCACCACCGTCGGCCAGGTGGTCGAGGTGCTGGTGAAGGTGGTCGTCGGCCTGGCGCTTGCCATCTGGTTCACCCGCATGGGCAAAAGCGTCCCGGTCTCCGCGGCGGGGGCGATCTTCGGCGTGTCGGTC
>SVKR01000117.1 GCA_015068365.1 Oscillospiraceae bacterium | reverse complement strand
TTCCAAATAAGGCAAGTCTGTTGATCCCCTTTTATCCTCTCTTTCACGCAAGTCCCGGATTCGCCAGAATCCGGGACTCAGACTGTAGACAAACCCCGTTTTGCCAAGGAACAGCCTTGCATGGGGGGGTGTGAGGGGGGACGGGAGTCCCCCTGCACGTTCAATTTTCGCAAAAACCGGAACATTATTCAATGTTTCGGTTTTTGCTTTTCAAGCTGTCGACACTTTGTCGACAGCTTGATCCCGGATTCGCCAGAATCCGGGACTTGTGTTTTCCTTATCCTTCGGCGACGGCCTCGATCTCTACCAGTGCGCCTCTCGGCAGCTTCGCCACCTCAACACAGCTTCTCGCCGGTTTCCCGGGGAAAAGCTCGGCATAGATCTCGTTGAACAAGGCAAAGTCATCCATGTTCCTTAGAAAGCAGGTGGTCTTCACGACCCGATCCAGCCCGCTGCCCGCCGCTTCCAGAACGGCGGCAAGGTTGCGGATCGCCTGCCGGGCCTGGCCTGCGATATCCGACGCCTCGATTGCGCCGGTGGCGGGGTCAATGGGGATCTGCCCGGAGGTGTAGATCAGACCGTTTGCCGCAATGGCCTGCGCGTACGGCCCGATCGCTGCGGGGGCGCTGTTCGTTTCGATCGTTTTCATTTCAAAAAGCTCCTTTATTGGCTATATTCAGATAAACAGGCTCATATCGGACTCCTCGCCGGAGCCGAGAAACGTGGAAACGCCGCCGAGCTCCACGCCGTCGATCAGTTCTTCTCTCCGGATGCCCATAATATCCATGCTCATCTGGCAGGCGACCATGCGGACGCCGTGCGCCTTTGCGCTGTCGATCAGTTCCTCCAGCGAGCTGATCCCCTTTTCCTTCATGATCCGGCGGATCATCTTCGCGCCGGCGCCGCCCATGTTCATCCGGGAAAGGCCAAGCTGTTTCGTCCCGCGCGGCATCATGATGCCGAACATCGTCTCGATCAGGTTTTTCCCTGTCCTGACCTTTTCCGGGCGACGGAGGATGTTCAGGCCCCAGAAGGTAAAGAACATCGTCACCCTGCGGCCCATCGCCGCGGCGCCGTTCGCCATGATGAAGGCCGCGATGGTCCTGTCAAGGTCGCCGGAGAAAACCACAAAGGTCTTGTCGTTTTTCTCAGTCAGCGGCGCCGTCTGCTTCTGCTGGGCTACGCGCCGGGTGATCTCCGCGTGGATCACACCGTCCGCGGCGGAGAGGCTGTCGAGCTGATTGCCGGTCCGCTCGCACCAGATGCGGATGTCGGAATAGAAGGCGTCCTCCGTCGCCTCCACGCGGATGCGTGTCCCGTCCGGCTTGTCCCGCAGGTAATCCGCGACCTTGACGATGGGGCCTGGGCATTTCAGATTCTTGGCGTCGATGAACACGCGCTCCTGCTCTGCTTCCGCCGCCGGGCTCGGCGGCGTCTCTCTATCCTCGTCGGCATCCTCGTCATCATCCTCATAATCATCCTCGTCGTCCTCGTCCGGCGCCGGAATCAGCTTACTGTAAGCCTTGTACCCGCCGTCCACATGGGCGACCCGGTACCCCAGCGCCGCCAGCTTCTCCGCGGCCTGCTCGCTGGCCATGCCGACATAGCAGATCAGGAGAGCCGGCTTGTCCTTCGGGACCTGCGCCGGGTCCGCCTCGAGCTGTTCGGCCGGGATGTTGATCGCGCCCTTGATTGCGCCGAAAATCTGAATATCTTCGGGATTGCGCATATCCACGACTGTGCAGCCGCTGCGGTCCATTTCATAGAATTCCTTCGCGCTGATCGTCTGATATGATTCCATGCTCAGTCATCCTCTCCGTCATAGTGCTCCAGGAACGAATGTGCCGCGCCGCCCTGCTTGTATCCGGGAAAGGTGTCGAGGCAAACCGTGTGGATGCTCCTGAAAATGCTCTTTTCGATATTGGGATTGTCCCGCTTCAGCCGGCGGATCAACGTTTTGATCTCCTGCCGCTTGGATCCTCCGCCGCCGTTATCGCAGGCCGTGCAGTTTTCCGTAAAGCGGCAGGCGCACTGGATGAACTCCAGATCGTTGTACCGCTTCCACGCGATGATATCGTCCTCGTGGACGCAATAGAGCGGGCGGATCAGCTCCATGCCGTCAAAGTTCGTGCTGTGGAGCTTGGGAAGCATCGCCTGCAGCTGCCCGCCGTAGAACATGGCCATGACCGTCGTCTCGATCACGTCACTGAAATGATGGCCGAGGGCGATCTTGCTGCAGCCGAGTTCTTTCGCCTTTGCGTAGAGCGTGCCTCGCCGCATTTTGGCGCACAGATAGCACGGGGAGTGCTCCGCGCTGTTGGCCACTTCAAAGATGTTGCTCTCAAACACCGTGATCGGGATATGCAGCAGCGCGGCATTCGAGACGATCTTCTGGCGGTTCAGCGCATTGTATCCCGGATCCATAACGAGATATACCAAGTCAAACGGCGTTTCACTGTACTGCTGCAGCATCTGCATCAGCTTTGCCATCAGCATCGAATCCTTCCCGCCGGAGATGCAGACGGCGATCCGGTCGCCGGGGGAGATTAGCGCATAGCGTTTGACGGCGGCGATGAAGGGATTCCACAGCCCCTTTCGGAATTTCGTCTGGATGCTGCGCTCCACAAGCTGATACGGTTCGAGATCCTTTTTCATGCGCGCAGCTCCTTGCAGCAATCGCTGAATAGTTCCAGAAAATTCTGTATTTCCTTCTCTGTCGTCAGATGGCTCAGGCTGATGCGCCAGGAGGACAGCGCGTTTCTCCTGTCCCTGCTGACGGCGAAGACAGCCCGGGACGGCGTCCCATCCGTGGAGCAGGCGGATTTCACGGAAACACAGACGCCGCGCCCGGCCAGTGCCTTTTGCATCCGCGTGCCCTTGATCCCGTTCACGCTGAGATTCAGAATGTGCGGGATCGCGTCGTCGGGACTGTTGACGCGGATGGCGGGGTCGTTCGCAAACGCTGCTCGAAGCACAGCATTCAGCTTTGCAACAGACTCATATCGTCCATGAATGTCCTGCAGGGCCAGCTCCATTGCCTT
>SVKR01000116.1 GCA_015068365.1 Oscillospiraceae bacterium | reverse complement strand
CATTCCGAGCCAGTGCGCACTTTTCGCGAAGGCGAAAAGTCGTGGCGTGGGAATCCGTACTTCCTTTCATAGGAAAAACGGATTGCCACGGCCCCTTGCGGGGCCTCGCAATGACACATTGCGTATTTTGCAACGCGCCCCATATTTTTGATCCGTTTTTCCCGGGGCTTTGCCTCGGGAAAAACGCTTCTCGCGGAGCTTTCGTGCCCTCCCCCGCAGGGCGCGAAAGCGGAGTGAAAAAAGATTCAACGCGCAGCCTTGGCTGCGCGTTGATGCTTTAGTCCAGTTGATGCTGTCCCGTATAGAGCAGATAATACTGCCCCTTCTGCTCCAGAAGCTCGGCGTGGTTGCCCTTCTCCTGGATCTGCCCGTGCTCGATGACCACGATGCAGTCAGCGTCGCGCACCGTGGACAATCGGTGGGCGATGACGAACACGGTCCGACCGCGCATCAGCGCGTCCATGCCCTGCTGGATGTGCCGCTCGGTGCGGGTGTCGATGGAGCTGGTGGCCTCGTCCATCACCATCACGGGCGGGTCGGCCACGGCGGCGCGGGCGATGGCCAGCAGCTGCCGCTGCCCCTGGGAGAGGTTGGCCCCGTCCCCGGTCACCATGGTCTGATAGCCGTCCGGCAGGCGGCGGATGAAGCTGTGGGCGTTGGCGCTCTTCGCCGCGGCGATGCACTCCTCGTCCGTGGCGTCCAATCGCCCGTAGCGGATGTTGTCCATCACCGTGCCGGTGAACAGGTGCGTGTCCTGCAGCACCGCGCCGAGCGAGCGGCGCAGCGAGTCCTTCTCGATCTCGCGCACATCGATGCCGTCATAGGTGATGGTGCCGCGCTCTATTTCGTAGAAGCGGTTGATGAGGTTGGTGATGGTGGTCTTGCCCGCGCCGGTGCTGCCCACGAAGGCGATCTTCTGCCCGGGCTTGGCGTAGACGTTCACGTCGCTCAGCACGCGCTTGCCCTCCACGTAGGAGAAGTCCACGTGCTCCAATCGCACGTCGCCGCGCAGGGGCACGTCCGTGCCGTCCGGCATGCGCCAGACCCACTCCGGGCGCCCGTCGCCGTCGGCGTCGGGCAGCTTTTGCAGGGTCACCTTGCCCTCGTCCACCTCGGCCGGGGCGTCCATCACGTCAAAGATGCGCTCCGCGCCCGCGAGGGCGGAGAGGATGGTGTTGAGCTGCTGGCCCATCTGCTCGATGGGGCGGCCCACCTGGCGGGAGTAGAGCAGATAGGCGGCCAGACCGCCCAGGTCAAAGCCCCGCACCAGCGCCAGATAGCCCCCGGCCACCGCCGTCAGGGCGTAGCCGATGTTCATGATGTTCGCGCTCATGGGCATGATGGCCGTGCCGTAAAAGTTCGCGTCGGTCGCGGCGGCGCGGTAGGCCTCGTTCAGCTCGGCGAACTCCGCCTTGGCGATGTCCTCGTGGGTGAAGGCCTTGACGACCTTCAGCCCCTCGATGATCTCCTGGATCTCGCCGTTGACCTGGCCGAGGGCGGCCTGCTGCTTGCGGTAATAGCTGCGGCTTTTCTTGCCCAGGGCCTTGAAGCCCAGCAGCGTCGCCGCCAGGACGCAGGCCGTGATGAGAAACAGCGGCGGGGCGGTGTAGATCATGATCGCCACCACGCCGATGAAGGTCAGCGCGCTGGTCAGAAGGTTCACCAGGCTCTGCTCCATGGCGAAGGAGACGTTGTCCGCGTCGTTGGTGAAGCGGCTCATCAGCTCGCCGTGGGGGTGCGCGTCGTAATATTTCAGCGGCTTGGACTCCAGCGCGTGGAACAGATCGGCGCGCAGGCCGTTCACGGCCCGGTGGGCCATCCGCGTGGTGAGGATGCCGGAGAGATAGGTGCACCCGGCCTCCAATATCTGGATGACGAACAGGAAGATGCACCCGCGCAGCAGATAGGCCACCTTTTCCCGCGCCGTGCCGTCGCCGACGAGGTTGTTGATGATGGGGCGCAGAAGGTAAGTCCCCGCGATGGAGGCGACGGTGCTGATGATGAGGCAGAGCGCGATGAGCAGCAGCAGGCCCTTCCGGGCGGTGACGTAGGTGAGCAGGCGCCGGATGGTCTTCGCGGCGTCCCTGGGCTTCTGATAGCCGCCGCGCATGTGCGGCCCGCCGCCGGGCTTGGCCTCGGCCGCGGCAAATTTTTGCTTCTTTTCCTCTGCCATGTTATTCGCTCACCCCTTCCTGCTGGGATGCGTAGATCTCCTGGTAGATGGCGTTTCCGGCCAGAAGCTCCTCGTGGCTGCCCTCGCCTGCGATGTGGTCGTCGTCGAGGATCACGATCTTGTCGGCATGGCGCACCGAGCTGATGCGCTGGGCGATGATGATGACGGTGGTGCCCTTGAGATTGTCGCGGAAGCTCTGGCGGATGGCGGCTTCCGTGGCGCTGTCCACGGCGGAGGTGCTGTCGTCCAGGATGAGAATCTCCGGGTGGCGCAGCATGGCCCGCGCGATGCAAAGGCGCTGCTTCTGCCCGCCGGACACGTTCACGCCGCCCTGCTCCAGCATGGTGTCAAAGCCGTCGGGAAAGCCCATGATGAAGTCGTAGGCCTGGGCGTTTTTCGCCGCGGCCACCATCTCCTCCTCCGTGGCGTCGGGGCGGCCCCACAGCAGGTTTTCCCGGATCGTTCCGGTAAACAGGACGTTATTTTGCAGCACCATGCCGATGCGCTCGCGCAGCGTCTCCACCGGCCAGTCGCGCACGTCCAGCCCGTCGACCAGCACGCCGCCGCCCGTCACGTCGTAGAAGCGGGGGATGAGGTTCACGAGCGAGCTTTTGCCCACGCCCGTGCCGCCGATGACGGCCACGAACTGCCCCGGCTCCACGGTCAGATTGATGTGGGCCAGCACGTCGTCGCCGGTGCCGGCAGTGTAGCGGAAGCTGACGTCCCGGAACTCCACGCGCCCCTCCGGCGCGGGCAGGGAAGAAGCGCTGCCGTCGCGTATGTCGGGGTCGGTGTCCAGCACCTCATTGATGCGCTCGGCGCAGGCGCGCGCGCGCGTCACCTGCAAAAGCGTGAAGGCGATCATCATCACGCTCATCAGCACGCTGGAGATGTAGGTGATGAAGCTGTAGAGGTCGCCGGTGAGTAGCTCGCCGCCCATGACCAGCCGCCCGCCGATCCACAGCACCAGCACGATGGACACGTTGAAGCTCATCATCATGATGGGGGGCATGAGCTGGATGCGCGTCACGGCGCGGATGGCGGCGTCGCGCAGGGCGTCGTTGCGCTGCTTGAACTTCTCCTCCTCATAGCGCTCGCGCACAAAGGCCTTCACCACGCGGATGGCGATGAGGTTTTCCTGCACGGAGTCGTTGAGGCCGTCCACCTTGGCCTGGAACACCAGGAACAGCCGCCTTGTCACCTTCATCAGCAGGAAGATGGCCACCGCCATCACCGGCACCACCGCCAGTAGCACCAGCGTCAGGCGCGGGTTGATGGACGCGCAGTTCACCAGCGCGATGAGCAGCAT
>SVKR01000115.1 GCA_015068365.1 Oscillospiraceae bacterium | reverse complement strand
CGTCACGGGTGCTGCGGGTGCCGCAGGCGTCACGGGTGCCGCGGGCGTCACGGGCGTCGCAGGTGCCGCGGGTGCCTGGGGCTGCGCCGGGGCTGCGGGCTGGGCAAACGGGGTGGGTGCGCCGCAGTTGGTGCAGAATTTTGCGCCGTCGTCCAGTTGGGCGCCGCATTTTGTGCAGAACATGGTCTTGTCCTCCTTTTTGCAGGGATACTGATACAAACTTAATATAGCATAGTTCCGCCCGCTTGTAAATTGACTTCTGGGGCAAGCGTGACAGAGCGCGGCAACAGACGGGCTGCATTTTTCTCTTGACAAACGGGCGGGGCGGGTGTATCTTGACTGTACTAACCGTACTAATACAGTTGTGCAAAGGGGTGAAAATGTGTTTGCGATCAATTACAGGGATTCCCGGCCCATTTATGAGCAGATCGTGGATGAACTGCGCAAAATGATAATCTCCGGCGTGTTTGCGCCGGACGAAAAGCTGCCCTCGGTGCGCATTTTGGCCCAGCAGCTGGCCATCAACCCCAACACCATCCAGCGCGCCTACCGCGAGCTGGAGCTGAGCGGCTACATCTACAGTGTGGCCGGGAAGGGCAACTTTGTCGCCGGGCGGCACGACGTGGACGCAGGGCGCGCTCAGGCGCTTTTGGCGCGTTTGCGGGAGACGGCGAAGGAGCTGCGCTATCTCGGCATGGACGACGAACAAATCGCGGCATATCTGAAGGGAGGAGCGCCAAATGATTGAAGTTCAGACACTCACCAAGCGCTTTGACGGCTTCACGGCGCTGGATAATCTGACGCTGACGGTGCCGGACGGCGCCATTTACGGCCTGGTCGGCCCCAACGGCAGCGGTAAAAGCACGCTGCTGCGCCACGTCATGGGCATCTACCGGCAGGACGCCGGAACGGTGCTGGTGGACGGGCAGCCGGTGTACGAAAACCCGGCGGTCAAGGCCCGCATGGCCTACATTCCCGACGACGTTTTCTATTTCCCCCAGGCGGGGGTGCGGGACATGATGCGCTATTATGCCGGCATCTACCCCGGCTTTGACGATGCGCGCTATGAAAAGCTGAAGGAGGTCTTTCAGCTGGACGAAAAAATGCCCATCCGCCGCATGAGCAAGGGCATGCAGAAGCAGGCGGCCTTCTGGCTGGCCATGTGCCAGCGCGCCGACTACATGGTGCTGGACGAGCCGGTGGACGGCCTCGACCCCGTGATGCGCCGGCAGATCTGGGGCCTGCTGATGGCCGACGCGGCGGAGCGGGGGATGACCGTGCTGGTGTCCAGCCACAACCTGCGCGAGCTGGAGGACGTGTGCGACCATGTGGGCATCCTGAACCACGGCCATCTGCTGCTGGAGCGCTCGCTGAGCGAACTGCAGGAGAACATCTCCAAGGTGCAGCTTGCCCTGCCGGACGGCCGGCCGCTGCCGGAGGGGCTGAATCTGGTGCACGAGACGGTCAGCGGCCGCCTGCGCACGCTCATCATCCGGGGCGACCCGGAGCAGACGCTGCAAACGCTCCAGGAGTGCGAGCCGCTGTTTCTGGACGCGGTGCCGCTTTCGCTGGAGGAGATCTTCATCTACGAGCTGGGAGGTGCGGACTATGCAGTCAAAGACATCCTGCTTTAATGCGACGCTGTTCAAAAAGCACGTCACCCGCTTCTGGCCGGTCTGGGCGGCCTATCTGGCCATCTGGCTGCTGGAAATGCCCATCGCGCTGCTGAGCCGCCGGGAGGAGTTCGTGCACCTCGGCGCGCTGGCGCCGGGGAACGTGCAGATGCACGTGCTGGGCGGCATCAACTTCGGCGTGGTGATGAGCTTCTGCTTCGCCGCGCTCATGGCCATGGCGGTGTGGAGCTTCCTCTACAATTCCCGCAGCGCCTCCGGCGCGGCCTGCCTGCCCGTGACGCGCACGGCCCAGTTCTGGTCGGCGGTGCTGGGCGGGGCGGCGCCGCTTCTGGCCGTGCACGTCGTCATCTTTCTGCTGACGGCGCTGGCCGAGGCCGCCATCGGGCTGCTGCACCTGCCCTCGCTTTTCACCTGGCTGGGCGCGACAGTGCTGCATCTGCTGTTTTTCTACGGCTTCGCCACCCTCTGCGCCATGCTGACGGGCAACATCATCGTGCTGCCGGCGGTGTATGTGGTGCTGAACTTCGTCGCCGCCGGGCTGGTGGTGCTGTTAAGCGGCATCGCGGATTTCTTCCTCTACGGCATCAACGGCTTTGACGGGGGCTGGCTGCTGTGGCTCTCGCCCGCGGTGCAGCTCTTTGCCGACCGCGCAAACCCCGTCACCGCCTATGACGCCGCGCGCGACGCCTGGTTCACCGTGGGCTGGGTCTACAACGGCTGGATCGCCTCCGCCGTCTATGCCCTCGTGGGCGTGGGGCTGCTCTTTGCCGCGCTGGCGCTGCTGCGCCGGCGGCGGATGGAGTCGGCGGGCGACGTGGTGGCCGTTCCGGTGCTCAAGCCCGTGTTCCGCTGGTGCATGGGCATCTGCGCCGGGCTGTGCTTTGCGAACCTGATGCTGTTCCTCTTCAACCTCTCCGGCACGACCCAGCGCATGGTCTTCCTCTCCACGTCGGTCTGGCTCATCGTCGGGGCCTTCTTCGGCTGGTTCATCGCCGAAATGCTCATCCGCCGCTCCTTCCGCGTGTTCCGGGGCGGCTGGCGGGGCTTCGGCGGCTGGGCGCTCTGCTGCGCGGTGCTGCTATTGGGCCTGACGGCCGCGGAACTGGACCTGTTCGGCTTGGAGCGGCGCATCCCCCCGGCGGACAGGATCGAGTCCGTCGTCGTGACCGGCGCCGGAGAGCGGGCGCTTCTCGACGAGAGCGAGGGCATCGCGCAGGCGATGGCGCTGCACCGGGACATCATCGTCCACAAGCCGCAGCAGGACCAGTGCAGCAACCGGGAATACTACCGGATGGACACGGCGGGATCGTACCAGATCGTGGACGTGTACATCGACTATATCCTGACGAACGGCGGGCACATGGCGCGCTATTACCGGCTGCCCCACCGCCTTGACGACACCGCGGATGACGCCGCCGGGCTGCAGGCGCTGATGAACTGCCCCAACGCGGTGGCCAACCGCAAGGCCACGCCCTTCGAGTTCAGCCGGGACAACGTCAGCTTCGGCGAGCTGCGGGCCGTGATGCCCGCTGCGGAATGCGCCGCGGCGGCGGGCTATGAAGACCCTGCGGACTATGTGCTCATCGAGCTGGGCGGCTTCACCGCCGCGGCGGTGGAGGCGATGCCGGAGGAGCGGCGCGCAGCGCTTCTGCGGGAGACGCTGGCCGACTGGCGCTATGTGGATGGGGAGTACGTCGCCGGCCGGGACAAATACGATTACGATCAGTATTACGATCAGTACGGCGACTATGTGGCGATGCCCACCCTGCCGGAGCTTGATGACGGCGGGATCGACTGGGCGCACATCTGGCTGGACTATCGGCTGGAGCTGAACCGCCAGGAGGCCTGGGAGCTCTATGAAAGCTGCGTCCGGCCCGATCTTGCGGACAATTCCCTGGGCCGGGTCTGGGTGCTGCAGGACAGCGACTATGCCGCTGCGGTCTGCGCGGGCGGCCTGGACATCGACGCCCGCTGGCCGGAGTCCGATGACGAACCCGTCAAGACGCCTGTGGCAGTGCCCATGCCGACGCTGCCGGCGGCCCAGGCGGACGATGCGCGCTACTGGAGCCTTTCCACGGTGCCGACGGTGGACAGCGCGCGCACCAACGCCTTTTTTGAGGCCCACGGGCTGCACCTGTACACCGTGCAGCAGGTCCGGGAGGGCTCGGTGCCAGACTGAAAAACGAATCACCAACGCATCCGGCGGGGCAATTCTGCCCCGCCGGAATCTGAGCTTGTCAAAAAAGTTTTTTTGACAAGCTAATTGATTCAACCCGATGGGGCCTTGCCCCCTCGGACTCCCCTGCTGCTCAGTGATCGATACTCTGAAGCATAGTTTTTTGACAGTCTGTGGTCCGGCGGGGCAGAATTGCCCCGCCGGAATCTATCTTGTCAGAATATTTTTTGACAAGCTGTATTGATTCAACCCGATGAGGCCTTGCCGCCCTCGGACTCCCCTGCTGCGCAAAGGTTGAAACGCCGGAGGACGGTTTTTGACAGATCGAATCCTATCTTAATGGGGAAAAAGCGAAAAAACTTCTTTACTTCATCGAAACAGCGTGTTATTATGGCAACACGATAAAAATTTCGGAGGTACCTATAAAATGAAAAAGATCGTATGCTGTGTCCTTGCCGCGCTGATGCTTCTGGCGCTTTGCGCCTGCGGCGCGGAGAAGGCCCCGGTTACTTACGGTTTCATTGATGAGACCCTGGGCGTTGAGAGCTATGCCATCGGCTTCCGCAAGGGGGACGAGGACCTGGCCGCCACTGTCAGCGGCGCCGTGCTGGCCCTGGTGAAGGACGGCACCTATGCCAAGATCGGCGAGAACTATCCCGACATCAAGGATTACCTCTGCCTGAAGGCCGAGGACGTCAAGGATTCCGACCTGCCCGAGCGCGGCAGCGGCGACCCTTCCTATACCTTCATCCACGGCTTTGACCTGGACTATCCGCCCTACTCCTATCTGCAGGATGACGGCTCTGTCGGCGGCTTCGACGTGGAGCTGTGTCAGGCCGTGTGCGAGTATCTGGGCTGGCAGTATCAGCCCCTGCCCTTCAACTGGGACGCCAAGGACGCCGAGCTGAACGCCGGCAGCTGCGACTGCATCTGGTCCGGCTTCACCAAGGAAGGCCGCGAGGATGACTACTGCTGGGGCATCACCTATTCCAACAACACCCAGGGCATCCTGGTCGCCAGCAATTCCGGCATCAAGACCCTGGCCGACCTGAAGGGCAAGACCGTCGGCGTCCAGACCGCCACCAGCGCCATGGACATGCTGGAGGATTCCCAGGCCGAGCTGGCCGCCACGTTCAAGGAGCTGAAGGTCTATGAGACCTACACCATCGCCTTTGCCGATCTGAAGGCCGGCGCCATCGACGCCATCGCCATCGACATGACGGCGGGCACCTTCCTCATCTCCAACGAGGCGAAATAATCCATCTGCTGTTTCTTCTTCTGTTCTGTTTTTCTCCACCCCGCGCAAAAAGGCATTGGGCCATCCGGCCCAATGCCTAATTGCACATTTTTCCCCCGGAAGGGGAATCCTCCGATAGGAACGGTGATCCTTCATGACCTTTTCCACAATGCTCTCCACCATGTCCACGGGCATGCTGCGCACCTGCGGCATCTTCTTTCTGACGCTGCTGGGCGCGCTGCCGCTGGGCATGGTCGTGTGCCTCCTGCGCAAAAGCCGCCACGCCGTCGTGCGCACCATCATCAAGATCTATATCTCCATCATGCGCGGCACGCCGCTGATGCTGCAGCTTCTGGTGTGGTACTTCGGGCCGTATTACCTGTTCAGGATCCCCATCAACGGCTGGCGCTTCCCGGCCATCATCGTGGGCTTTGTGATGAACTACGCGGCCTACTTCGCCGAGATCTACCGCAGCGGCATCGACTCCATGCCCGCCGGGCAGTACGAGGCGGCGGAGGTGCTGGGCTATACCAAAAGCCGCACCTTCTTCAAGATCATCCTGCCCCAGGTCATCAAGCGCATCCTGCCCGCCGTCACCAACGAGGTCATCACCCTGGTCAAGGACACGTCCCTGGCCTTCACCCTGGCCTATAACGAGGTCTTCTCCCTGGCCAAGCAGATCTCCGCTTCGCAGACCAGCTTCATGCCCTTCGTCATCGCGGGCGTGTTCTACTATGTCGCCAACTACGTGGTCGCCTTCGTCATGGAGCGCTGCGAAAAGGCGCTGGATTATTACAGATAAGGGGGCGGCGGCATGATTCTCGAGATGAAAAACATCCAGAAATCCTTCGGCGATGTGCGCGTTCTGCGGGACATCAGCGTTTCCGTCGCGCCCGGCGAGGTGGTCAGCATCATCGGACCCTCCGGCTCCGGCAAAAGCACGCTTCTGCGCTGCGCCACCTTCCTGGAGACCGTGGATTCCGGCGAGATCCGCTATGAGGACGAGCCTGCCGTCACCACCGATGAATACGGCAACGCCCACTACGCCCCGCCGGAGGCCCTGCGGGCGCTGAAGCGCTATTACGGGCTGGTGTTCCAGCAGTTCAACCTCTTCCCGCACTTCTCCGTGCTGAAAAACGTCATGGACGCGCCGCTGACGGTGCAGAAGCGCGACAAGGAGGAGGTGCGCCAGAGCGCCATCGAGCTTCTGCGCAAGATGGGGCTGGAGGACAAGGCCGCGAACTATCCCTACCAGCTCTCCGGCGGGCAGCAGCAGCGCGTGGCCATTGCCCGCGCCCTGGCCATGAAGCCGGAGATCCTCTTCTTTGACGAGCCCACCAGTGCCCTGGACCCGGAGCTGACCGGCGAGGTGCTGAAGGTCATCAAGCAGCTTGCCGAGGAAAAGATGACCATGGTGATCGTGACCCACGAAATGCCCTTTGCCCGCGCCGTCAGCGACCGGGTCGTGTTCATGGACGGCGGCGTCATCGTGGAGCAGGGCCACCCGGAGGCGGTGTTCGGCGCCCCCACCCAGGAGCGCACGAAGCAGTTTTTGCAGACCTATCAGCGATAATGAAACTGAACTATGCTTTGATGGACCCCACCGGCAACATGACCGTGCTGGTGGAGAGCCCGGTAGAGATCGAAGACCAGCCCCGCTGCGCCGCCGCGCTGCTTGCATCGGAGCCGGCGGCGGAGCAGGTGGGATTTATCTCCCCCGGCGTCGGCGGCGCGGACACCGCGCTGCGCATGGCCGGGGGCGAATTTTGCGGCAACGCCGCCATGAGCGCCGCGGCGCTGCACTGCCTGCGCCGGGGGATCCGCGGCCCGGCGACGCTGCGCCTGCGCGTCAGCGGCGCGCCGGAGTGCGTGACGGTGGCCGTCGCGCCCGGGGCGCAGGGCGGTTTCGCCTGCACGGCGGACATGCCCCGCTGCGCTGCGCCCGAGGAGGTCAGCCTTGCGCTGGACGGGCGGACCTACCGCCTGCCGCTGCTGCGCTTTGACGGCATCGCGCACCTCATGCTCCCCGGCGACTTTGACCGGGCTGCGGCCGAGGCCGCCGCGCCGCAATGGTGCGCGCTTCTGGGGGTGGAGGCGCTGGGCCTCATGCTGCTGGACGCCCCGGCCGGGCGGATGACCCCCCTGGTCTATGTCCGGGGCGGCGACACCCTTTACTGGGAGCGCTCCTGCGCCAGCGGCAGCGCCGCAGCGGGGGCGTATCTGGCATGGCGCAGCGGAGAAAAAACGGAGGTCAATTTGGCGCAGCCCGGCGGGATCCTGCGCGTTTCGGCGCTGCCGGAGGGCGAGATTACCCTCCGGGGAAACGTCCGTCTGCACCATGTGGGGGAACTGTGCCTCGAATAACAAGACTTTGCGCTGAAATTTCAAAAAAACTCTAAAAAACACAAAATATAGCTTGCTTATTAGAAACGACTGCCGTATAATGAGTCCATACAAAAGGCGGGTTTTGTCGAATTCGACAAAGTTTTTGAGGGTTTGAGGTTGAAGCGCATGAGAAAGCTGCTCTTGCTGATCTGTTCGGTCGCGCTGGTGGCGCTGGTGCTCTCCGCCGTGGGCGGAAAGACGGCTGCGCCCGCAGAGGACGGACCGAAGTTTTCCACGGTCTCTGAAGCCGCGTTTTCCATGCGCCGCGCCGGTGCGGAGGATGCCACCAGCCGCCTGGTGGGCAGCTTTGTCGGCGAGCACGGCGAAAAGCTGAACTTCAACGGCAGCGGTGAGGTCCGCCGGGTGATGCAGAACCTCTCTTCCGTCACCGGGAGCTATTCGCTGCTCCAGTCGTCGGACGGCGCTGCCATTCTGGATCTGAACCTGAACGGCGGCGAGGCGCTTTACACCTTTGCCCTTTCTTCGCCGGAGGGACAGTTCACGCTCACGGATGCCGACGGAAGTGCCCATGTGTTCAACCCGGTTCCCTGAGGAAGGAGAATAATTGACGGCTGCCGCAGGTCTCTGCGGCAGCTTTTTCATTGTGGGAGGTACTGCGATGACCACGGAAAAGCTCTATGAGCGCGACGCCTATCTGCGCCGATTTTCGGCCACGGTGTGCGCCTGCGCGCCGGAAAAGGGCGGCTACGCCGTCCAGCTGGACCGGACGGCCTTTTACCCCGAGGGCGGCGGCCAGCCGGGTGACAGCGGGGTGCTGGGCGGCGTCGCCGTCACGGACACCCATGGTTCCGACGGGGTCATCACCCATTTTTGCGCCGCACCGCTGCAAGTGGGGGCGCAGGTGGAGGGGGAGATCGACTGGGCCCGCCGCTTTGACCACATGCAGCAGCACTCCGGCGAGCACATCGTCAGCGGCCTCATCTGCGCGGCCAAGGGCTGCAATAACGTGGGCTTCCACATGGGCGCGGAGAGCGTCATCATCGACTTTGACGCGGTGCTGACGCCGGAGGAACTGGCGGAGATCGAGGCGCAGGCCAACCGCGTCATCTGGGAAAACCGCCCCTTTCTTGTGACGCATCCCGCGCCGGAGGCGCTGGCGGAGCTGAACTATCGCAGCAAAAAGGAACTGCACGGCGACGTGCGCATCGTGGAGTGCCCGGGGGCGGACTGCTGCGCCTGCTGCGGCACCCATGTCCGCTCCGCCGGGGAGATCGGCCTGGTACGCCTGGTGGGGATGAAGCCCTTCCGCGCCGGCGTGCGCATCGAGCTTCTGGCCGGCCGCCGGGCCTATGACTGGACCGTCGCCATGACGCAGCAGAACAGCCGCGTCTCCGTGCTTTTGTCCGCCAGACCGGGGGAGACCGCCGCCGCCGTGGAGCGTGTGCAGCGCGAGCTGGAGGAGACGCGCTATCGCCTTACGGGGCTGGAAAACCGGCTGTTTGCGGAAAAGGCCGCGGCGCTGGAGGGCAGCGGGGACGTGCTGCTGTTTGAAGCGGCCATGGCGCCGGACGCGCTGCGCCGCTGCTGCGAGGCCGTGGGCACGTCCGCCGGGGGGCGCTGCGCGGTCTTTGCCGGGGACGATGGCGCGGGCTGGAAGTATGCCCTGCGGCTGCCCGGCGGAGATCTGAAGCGCTTTGTCAGCGCCATGAATGCCGCCCTGCGCGGCCGGGGCGGCGGCAAGGACGGCTTTGCCCAGGGCAGCGTCAGCGCCGGGCGGGCGGAGATCGAAGCCTGGTTCAAGGCGCTGTGAGATAGGAAAAACCGAAGGCCTTTCCAACCGGGAAAGGCCTTCGGTTTTTATTGCTGCGTATCCTCTTCGCGGAAGAAGGAGAGCATCAGGCTGTCCATCGCCAGCGCGGCGCACCAGCCGTTGTCCAGGGCGTTGACGCAGCGCCCGAGGGAGAGATAGACCGTGGCGCCGGAGGCGTACTTCGTCAGCTTTTCGCTGGAGCGCACGGCATTGAGTACGGCGGGGTCGTCCACCACGCCGACACGGCTGTCCTTCAGGTCGCGGATGCGGCGCACGTCGCTTTCGGCGCGGACGGCGACGATGATGTCGCTTTTCAGATAGGGGGCGCTGACGGAGAATTTGTCGGCGCTGACCAGCGCGCCGTCAAAGCCCAGGGCGCAGTCCACGTTGCCGGAGATGAGATTGGCGGAGACCTCCTCCGCGGTGATGGGCAGAATGAGGACCTCCCAGCCCAAAAGCTCGCCGATGGCGTTGGCCAGGTCCACGCTCATGCCCTGCAGGGTGCCGTACTCCTCAAAGCCGATGGGGCGGTAGTCCGCCTCCACGCCGACGATGAGGCGCCTTGGCTCGGGCACTTCGTCCAGCGCCCGCAGCGCGCCGGCGTCCCCCTCCAGGCAGCTGCGGTCCTGCCCCAGCCAGCGGGCGGTGATGCTGGGCAGCGTGCCGCCGGCCGCCAGGGTCTTCAGCGCGGCATCGATGATGGGGGCCAGCTTGTCTCCGCCGCGGCAGATGGCGCAGAACTGCTTTTCGCCGATGACCTCCAGCGCGCGGAAGGAGGCATACTGCGTCTGACCGCAGCCGCACAGTGCCGCCAGCATGGCGAGTGCCAGCAGCAGGGCGATCCATTTTTTACTTTGCACGCGGCGACACCGCCTTTCCAAACTCAGACAGGGACACAACAATACTGCATTTTCTCGGAAAAAGCAAGCAGAAATATAAAAAGGGGCGGGAAGCGCCCCGCCCCTTTTTCGGAACCGGCTCACGGGATCATGTGGACGTTGATGTGGTTGAAGGTCATGTGCACGCCGTTGGCGGCGAAGCGCTCGCGCACGCGCTCGTTCATGCCGAAGAAGACATCCCAGTAGTCGGCGTTGTCGCACCAGACGCGGACGATGTATTCCACGCTGCTGTCCTTATACTGGCCGATGACGATGAAGGGGGCCGGATCGGTCTTGATCTTGGCGTCGGCCTGCGCGGCCTCCAGAATGGCGGCGCGGACGGCTTCGGTGCTGTCCTCATAGGAGGCGCAGAAGGTCATGTCCACGCGGCGCAGGGGATTGCGGCTGTAGTTGGTGATGGAGGCGCTGGTGACGTCGCTGTTGGGGATGCTGATGACCTTGTTGTCCAGGGTGTCCAGCACGGTGTAGAAGAGGCTGACGGCCTTGACCACGCCGCTGTTGGCGCCGATGTCCACCAGATCGCCGGCGCCGAAGGGCTTGGTGATCAGCAGCGTGACGCCGGAGAACAGGTTGGCCAGAATGTTCTGCACGGAGAGGGACAGAGCCAGACCGGCAATGCTGAGCACGGCAACCAGCGAGGCCGTGGGGATGCCCAGCGCACCGGCGACGATGATGACGGCCAGGGCCCACAATGCGACGCGGATGGCGGTTTTGATGTAGCCCTGCAGGACGGTGTCCATGCGCTTGGAGTGGGACAGCAGCCTGGTGACGCCCTTCATGATGATCTTGATGGCGATGATGCAGATCAGAAAAACGATGATGGCGGAAACCACCACGCCGGCGCCGGAGAGGCCCAGCTTTTCAAAAAACTCCTGGAACATGCGAGATCGACCTCCGATTATGTTAGATTAAACCTATTATAGCATACGCCGGTGGAAAATGGGGGGAAAAATGAAAAAAATTTGACGGCTTGTTTTTGCATGGGGAGCGTGTATAATATAGGTAGAATTTCCGGGAAAGGATGGGAGCAGACCACATGACGGTACAGGAGCTTTACGCAGCGATCGGCGGCAACTATGACGCCGCCAAGCGCATTTTGACGAACGACGCGCTCATCGGCCGCTTTATCACCAAGCTGCCGGAGGACCAGTCCTTCCAGCGGCTGACCGCCGCGGCGGAGACCCTGGACGCCGCGGGGCTTTTTGAAGGGGCCCACGCCATGAAGGGCGTCTGCGCCAACCTGGGGCTGGAGGGCCTCAGCGCCGCCGCCAGCACCCTGGCGGAGGAATTCCGTCCCGGCCGCGCGCGCAGCATGGACGACGCTGCGGTGCGCGCGCACGTGGCGGAGCTTGCCGCGCTGTATGAGCGCACGGTGGAGGAGATCCGGCGCTTTCAGGCGGAGGGATAAGCCCCAAACAGGAATCAAAACCGAAACATTGAAAAATGTTGCAGTTATCACTAAGATTGAACGTGCAGGGGGACTCCCGTCCCCCCTCACACCCCCCCATGCAAGACAGTTCCCCGGCAAAACAGGTTTTGTCTGCAGTCAGACAGGCCCGCAGCCAATGGCGGCGGGCCTGTTACATTTTCCTTTCAAATTGTTCAAAATCTATTTTGGCTTTGTTCATGCATTCTTCATAAGTCTTGCGTATGATAAAGACAATCCGATGCGAAAGCGCACCAAAAGAAACGGAGGCAATCCTCATGGAGGATTATGAAGAATTTTCCGAACATAATGAACAGATGACAGACGAGGAACAGACCGTTCCCGTTTCCGGCGGCGAAGCCGAGCCTGCCGCCGTTGACGCCGCTGACGCAGCCGACACCGCCGCCGCGCCCCAGACCCCGGGGCGGACAGAGGAGACCTATGCGCCCGGCGAAGTGCGCGGCGCGTATGCCGACGCGGGCTACATCCCCGCATCTGACGCCGGCGCCATGCCCAAGAGTTATCACTGCGCCGCGTCCGAGCCCCGCGCCAAAAAGGAAAAGCCCCGGCGCGCCGGGATGCGCCCGGCGGCTGTGGTGGCGCTGTGCCTGGTCTGCGCGCTGATCGGCGGCATGGCCTGCGGCCTGGCACCCCGCTGGATCAAGTCCGCATCGGCGGCACCGACGGAAGAAACCGAGAACAGCCGCAGCGCCCCGGCGGAGCAGAGCGCCGGAACCGATGACAACGCCGGCGCCGTCCTGACCAGGACCGACGGCAGCAATGCCAAGACCGTGACCACCAACAAGGTCAGCGGCAGTGAAATGAGCCCCACCGATATCTATTACAACCTGGCGCTGGACCAGGTGGTGGGCGTCAAGACTGAGGTCACCTATACCAACTACTTCGGCTATACCACCAAGGCCGCTGTCAACGGCTCCGGCTTCATCATCTCGGAAAACGGCTACATCCTCACCAACTACCACGTGGTGGAGGAGGCCGTCTCCGGCGGGCTGGACGTGGAGGTGCTGACCCATGACGGCGAGACTTATGTCGCCACCGTGGTCGGCTTTGACGAGGACCACGACGTGGCCCTGCTGAAGATCGACGCCACCGGCCTCAATGCCGCCGTGCTGGGCGACAGCGACGCCATGCTGGTAGGCGAGCAGGTCTATGCCGTCGGCAACCCGACGGGCGAGCTGGAATACTCCATGACGGAGGGCATCGTCTCCGCCAAGGACCGCGAGATCACCGCGGCCAACTCCAGCACCGGCCGCACCGAGACCATCGGTGTGTTCCAGACCACGGCCGCCATCAACGGCGGCAACTCCGGCGGCCCCATCTACAACTCCCGGGGCGAGGTCATCGGCATCGTCGTCGCCAAGAAAGTCTCCACCGAGCTGGAGGGCCTGGCCTTTGCCATCCCCATCAATGACGCGGCGCGCATCGCCGAGGATCTCATCAGCGACGGCTATGTCCGCGGCAAGGCTTACATGGGCGTGCACATCGGCACCGTGACCGCCGCCGCCGCCCAGTATTACGGGCTGGTGCAGGGCGCCATCGTCGCCGGCGTGGAGGAAGGCAGCTGCGCCGAGACGGCGGGGCTGCAGGAAAGCGACATCATCGTGGCGATGGACGGCAAGGAGATCACCAGCCGCGAGGATCTTGTGGCGGCGAAGAAGAGCTACAGCGCCGGCGACAGCGCCGTGCTGAAGGTCTACCGCGACAAGCAGTATCTCGAGCTGACCATCACCTTTGACGAGGAGACCCCCGAGCTGCTTTCCGCCGACGACGACGAGGTGCCCGCGCCGACCCAGGAGCCGCAGCAGTCCGCATCCGGATATGACGAGTTCTTCCGGGACATCTTCGGCGGCTCGCCCTTCGGCGGATAAACCGATATCACACCATTCTTTAATGGTTTTCTAATCCTCTCTCTCTCTTCTTTTTCCCAAGCGCGGCAGCGCCCGGTATGCCAATACCGGGCGCTGTTTGCGTATTATTTCAGGATGACCCCTTCGATGAGCATTTTCAGACCGATGCCGATGAGCACCAGCCCGCCCAGGATGCCGGCGCGCTTTCCGGACAGGCCGGGGATCCTGCTGCCCAGCATGGCCCCGGCGAAGCTGATGACGAAGGTGGTGCAGCCGATGAGCGCGCAGGCGGGCAAAAGCCGCAGGTCCTCCAGAAAGGCGAAGCTGACGCCCACGGCCAGCGCGTCGATGCTGGTGGCGACGGCGGCCAGCAGCAGTGCCTTGTGGGAGAGGGAGCGCATGGCGCCGTCGTCCCCGCCGCGTTCCGGGCGCAGGCTGTCCAGCAGCATTTTTCCGCCGATGAAGGCCAGCAGGGCAAAGCTGATGTACGGCCCCAGGGCCGTCACATAGCGGCTGACCGTGCTGCCCAGGAGGAAGCCCGCCAGCGGCATCAGAAACTGAAAGCCGCCGAAACAAAGCCCCATCCACAGCGCGTGGCGGACATTGAAGTTTTTGAGGGTCAGACCGTTGGCGACCGAGATCGCAAAGGCGTCCATTGACAAACTGACGCCGATCAGTAAAATGGATAGCATAAGTCTGATGCTCCGGATGTGATGAGAATGGACTATGAAAAGTATATGCGCCGGGCGCTGGAACTAGCCGCCCTTGCCGCGGCGGAGGGCGAGGTGCCCGTGGGCTGCGTCATCGCCGACGGGGCCGGGCGCATCCTCGGCGAGGGGCGCAACCGCCGCGAGGCGACCCGCTGCGTCACGGGCCACGCGGAGATTGAGGCGCTGGACGCCGCCTGCCGCGCCCGGGGGGACTGGCGGCTGGACGACTGCACCGCCTTCGTCACGCTGGAGCCCTGCCCCATGTGCGCCGGGGCCTTCATCAACGCCCGGCTGGGCACGCTGGTCTACGGGGCGCGGGAAGCGCAGTACGGCTCCGCCGCCAGCATCCTGAACCTGTTTGAGGAGCGCTACCCCTCCCGCACCGCCATTTACGGCGGCGTGGGCGCGGAGGAGAGCGCCGCGCTGCTGAAGGCGTTTTTTGAGAAAAAGCGCGGATGATACAATGCTTTTCCCGAGGACATGTGCCTCGGGAAAAGCTTTAGTTGTCGTCGTCGATCTTGAGCACGGCCAGAAACGCCTCCGTCGGCATCTGCACCGAGCCGAGGGAGCGCATGCGCTTTTTGCCCTCCTTCTGCTTTTCCAGCAGCTTTTTCTTGCGGGTGATGTCGCCGCCGTAGCACTTGGCCAGAACGTCCTTGCGGAGCTGGCGCACCGTCTCGCGGGCGATGACGCGGCCGCCGACCGCTGCCTGGATCGGCACGTCGAACAGCTGGCGCGGGATCTCGTCCTTCAGTTTCTCGCACAT
>SVKR01000114.1 GCA_015068365.1 Oscillospiraceae bacterium | reverse complement strand
TGTAAAGGAACCGTTTTGCATGGGGGGGTGTGAGGGGGGACGGGAGTCCCCCTGCACGTTCAATCTTCGCAAAAACCGGAACATTTTTGAATGTTTCGGTTTTTGCTTTTCAAGCTGTCGACACTTTGTCGACAGCTTGAAGCAGCGCACACCCGAACCTTCGGGTGTGCGCTGTTTTGTATTTTCCGCCGGGGGCGGCGTGTCATCCGTTGTAGACCTCAAAGCGGTCCGGCCAGGCGCGGCAGATGAGCGAAACGCCCAGCGCCCCGGCCAGCTCCACCGCGTCCGCCGTGGGGGTGGACTTGCTCACCAGCAGGGCGATGCCCGCGTTCGCGGCCTGGCGCACCAGGTCGGCGTTGACGCGGCAGGAGAGATAGAGCCAGCAGGCGGGCAGGTCTTCTTCGTGCAGCAGGGCAAAGCCCAGCGCCTTTTCCATGGCGCAGCGGCGGCTGATGTCCTCCGCCGTGTAAAGCAGCCGGTCCCCGCGCCAGAGAAAGGCGAGGTGGACGGAGGCGGTGGCATGGTAAAGGGGCGTGGCCTCGGCAAAGCGGCGCGCGGCGGCGAAGATCCACTCGCGCTCCCACGCGATCGGGACCGGCGCCGGGGCGGCAGCGGGCGCGTCCGCCGCCGTCACGGCGCAGAGGCTTTCCTCAGCGCGGAACGTGATGCTGCGCACATCGGCGCGGCAGCGGATGCGCCCGTCCCCCAGCAGCCGCCCCGCCGCCAGACAGGGCAGGTCGGCGCGGGTGCAGACAAAGGCGGCGCAGGGCGCGCCGTTCACGGTCATGGTCATGCGGTGCTCCCGGACGAGGGGGCGTTCGACCGCCGCATCCGCGCCGGACGGGGTGACGGCGCGGGCGGGAAACGGCGCGCTCACAGCGCTTCCAGGCGCACGGCGCAGACCTTGTATTCCGGGATGCGGGCGAAGGGGTCCAGCGCGGCGTTGGTCAGCACGTTGGCGCTGCCGTCCGGGAAGTGGAAGGGCATCCACGTTTCGCCCGGCGAGGTCTTTTCGCTGACCCGCGCCGTGGTGCAGATGCTGCCCCGGCGGGACGTGACGCGCACCGTGTCGCCGCTGCGGATGCCGAGGCGCTCGGCGTCGGCGGAGTTGAGCTCGATGTAGGACTTGCCCTCGATCTCCATCAGTCCCTCGGTGCGCCCGGTCATGGCCCGGGCGTTGTAGTGGTACAGGATCCGCCCGGTCATCAGGATCAGCGGGTATTCCTCGTCCGGCAGCTCCGCCGCGGGGATGTACTTTGCCGGGTAAAAGCGGGCTTTCCCCCGGGAGAATTTGCCCACGTGCAAAATGGGCGTGCCCGGATGGTCCGCCGCGGGGCAGGGCCATTGCAGCCCCTGCCCGGCCACGGCGGGGCTGTCCAGCCGCGCGTGGCTGATGCCGCCGTAGCTGGGCGTGACGGCGGCGATCTCGTCCATGATCTCCGCCGCCGTCATGGGCTTTTGCGGATAGCCCATGCGGTTCATCAGGTCGATGAGGATGTCCGTGTCCAGCCGCGCGCTGCCCGGGGCGTCCACCGCCTTGCGCACGCGCTGGACGCGCCGCTCGGTGTTGGTGAAGGTGCCCTCCTTTTCCGCGTAGGCCGTGCCGGGCAGCACAACGTCGGCGTACTGCGCCGTCTCGGTCATGAAAAGCTCCTGCACCACAAGGAAATCCAGGCTCTCCAGCGCCTTGATGATGTGGGCGGTGTCCGCGTCGGTGATGACGGGGTTTTCTCCGTAAATGTAAAGGCCTCTGACCTCGCCGCGGATGGCGGCGGGGAACACGTCGGTGGCCATGATGCCCTTGCTGCGGCTCAAGGGTACGCCCCAGGCCGCTTCGAATTTCTCCACCACGCCGGGGGCGGCCACCTTCTGGTAGCCGGGGAAGTCGGTGGGCATGGCGCCCATGTCGCAGGCGCCCTGCACGTTGTTCTGCCCGCGCAAAGGGTTGACGCCGCAGCCGGGACGGCCCAGCTTGCCCACCAAAAGCGCCAGGTTCGACATGGACATGACGCCCTCGGTGCCGGTGGAGTGCTCCGTCACGCCCAGGCAGTAGATGATGGGGGCCTTGTCCGCCCGCGCGTACAGCTCCGCGGCGCGGACGATGTCCTCCGGCGCGAGGTGGCAGATGTCCGCCACGCGCTCCGGCGTGTAGTCCTTGACGATCTCCTCGATCAGCGCAAAGTCCTCCGTCCGCGCTTCGATGAAGGCGCGGTCGGCCAGACCCTTTTCCAGAATGACGTGCATCATGCCGTTCACCAGCGCCACATTGGTACCGGGGCGCAGCTTCAGATGCAGCGCCGCGTGGCGGGAAAGGTCGATGTCGCGGGGGTCGGCCACGATGAATCTGCATCCGCGCTGCATGGCCTGGCGCAGCTGCATGCCGATGACGGGGTGGGCCTCCTCCGGGTTGGAGCCGATGAGGAAGATGACGTCCGGCTCGCGGGTGATGTCGGCGATGGGGTTGGTCATCGCGCCGGAGCCCAGGGTCATGGAAAGCCCGGTCACGCTGGCGCTGTGGCACACGCGCGCGCAGTTGTCCACGTTGTTGGTGCCGAAGCAGGCGCGCACCATTTTCTGCACCAGATAGACGTCCTCATTCGGGGAGCGGGAGCAGGCAAAGCCCGCCAGCGCGTCCGGGCCGAAGCGCGCTTTCAGCTCCAGAAAGCGCCGGGCGGTGTAGTCCAGCGCCTCGTCCCATTCCGCGGCGCGGAACTGCCCGGTGGCCCGGTCCCGGATGAGGGGGTGGGTCAGACGGTCGCCGGCGTGGAGGAAATCAAAGCTGCCGAAGCGGCCCTTGACGCACAAAAGCCCATGGTTGGCCGGGCCGTCCACGGCCTCGGTCTCCACGATTTTGCCGTCCTTGACGCAGAGATTCAGCTGGCAGCCCGTGGCACAGTGGGGGCAGGTGGTCTGCACCTTTTTCTCGATCTGAAAGGCGCGGTAATCCCGCCGGCGCTTCACCGTCAGCGCCCCGGTGGGGCAGGCCTGCACACAGTTGCCGCAGGATTCGCAGCCGTTGTCGGTCCAGCAGCGGTTCACGCCCGCGCCGATGCGCGCGCGCAGGCCGCGGTACATAATGTCGATGGCGCTGCGGCCCACGCGCTCATGGCAGGTGCGCACGCAGCGGTGGCACTGGATGCACAGGCTCGCGTCATAGCGGAAAAAGCGGTCGCTGTCGTCGATCTCCGGCGCCAGGGCCTCCTCCGTGTGATAGCTGGTCTCCTCCAGGCCGTATTCCATGCACAGCGACTGCAGGCGGCAGTCGCCGTTGCCCTCGCAGGAAAAGCAGTGCACCCGGTGCTGGCTCAGCAGCAGGTCCAGCGCCATGCGGCGGGATTCCACGACGGTGTCGTTTTTCGTCTCGATGACGTCGCCCTCGGCGCACAGGGTGATGCAGGCAGGCTCGATGCGCCGTTGGCGCGCCGTGGCGATCTCGACCACGCAGACGCGGCAGGAGCCCTCCTCCTCCAATCCGGGGAAGTGGCAGAGCGTGGGGATGGCGATGCCCATCGCCTCCGCTGCCTGCAAAATCGTGGTGCCCGGGCGGACCTCCGCCTGCATTCCGTCGATCGTGATGTGGATCATGCCTCTTCCTCCCGGCGGCACAGCGCCTCATATTCCTCGCGGAAATCCTCCAGCGTGCTGAGCACCATCAGCGGCGCGCTCTTGCCCAGGCCGCAGAAGGCCCGGTCCCGTACGTACACGGCAGTCTGCTCCAGCTGTTCCAGATCCCCCGGCAGCGCCCTGCGGGTGTTCAGGCGCTTGAGGATCTCCAGCATCCGCGTCGTCCCGATGCGGCAGGGGGTGCATTTGCCGCAGGATTCGCGGCAGGAGTAGGCCATGAGATACTGGCTCATCTCCACCATGCTGCTGGTCTGATCCAGCACGATGATCCCGCCGGAGCCCACAATGGCGTCGTTTGCCGCTGCCGTATCAAAATCAAAGGGGATGTCCAGGTGCCGCTCCGTCAGGCAGCGGCCCGTGGGGCCGCCCACCAGCACGGCCTTGAACGTGCTGCCTTCGGGCATGCCGCCGCCGATGCCGAACACGATCTCCCGCAGCGTGGTGCCCAGAGGCACCTCCACCAGTCCGGGATAGCGCACCGCGCCGGACAGGGAATAGATCTTCGTCCCCGGGCAGCCCGGCGTGCCCAGCGCGCGGTAGGCCTGCGCGCCGTGCGTGACGATGAAGGGGACGTTCGCGTAGGTCTCCACGTTGTTCACCAGCGTCGGCAGGCCATGGAAGCCCTCCGTCGCCAGATAGGGCGGCTTGATGCGGGGCATGCCCCGCCGCCCCTCCAGGGAATTGACGAGCGCCGACTCCTCCCCGCAGACAAAGGCGCCCGCGCCGCGGTAGACCGTCAGGCGGAAGGAAAAGCCGCTGCCCAGAATGTCCTCGCCCAGCAGGCCCAGCGCTTCCAGGCGCCCGATGGCGTCGTTCAGGCGCCGGATGGAGATGGGGTATTCGTCGCGCACATAGACAAAGCCGCGGCTTGCCCCCACGGCGTAGCCCGCGAGGAGCATGCCTTCAATGAGGCGGTAGGGGTCGCCCTCCATGATGGCTCCGTCCAGAAACGCGCCGGGGTCGCCCTCGTCCCCGTTGCAGACGACGTATTTTTCCGTGCCGGGGGCGTCCGCCACGGCGCGCCATTTAAAGCCCGTGGAAAACCCGCCGCCGCCCCGGCCCCGCAGGCCGGAGGCATCAACGGCGTCCACGACCTCGGCCGGCGTCATGGAAAACAGGGCCTTCTCCAGCGCGTCCAATCCGCCGGAGGCGGCGTAGCCACCGATGGAGCGCACGTCGCGCTCGGCCATGTCGTCCAGGATGCGGCGCGTCTGCCGGGCGTAAAAGGGGATGTCCCCGGCGCGCTCGCACGCACTTGCGCCGTCAGCGAACAAAAGCCGCTCCACCACCTCGTCGCCCAGGACGCTTTTTTCAACAATCTCCGCGCAGTCGCGGGTGTGGACGTTCATGTACTGGATCTCGCGCTCGCCCTTACGGATGCGCACCAGCGGCCCCCGGGCGCAGAAGCCCTGGCAGCCCGTGCGGTAAACGCCGTCGTCCGGCTCCATGTTGACGGACAGCTCCGGGTGCGCCGCGGCCAGGCGGCGGAACTCCTCCTTGACGTACTTCGCCCCGGCGTAGAGGCAGGCCGCGCCCGCGCACACGAGGATGCGGCAGGGGCGGGCGCACTCCAGCGCGCGGCAGGCGTCCCGCCAGGCGGTAAAGCTCTGATGATCGTGCAGTCGGTTCATTCGTCGATCGCCTCCTGTGTCATCTGGATGATCTCCACGGTGTCGATGATCGTCTCCAGCGTCTGCCGCGGGAACACGCGGCCGTTGAGCTGGGCGTTGGGCGCGCGCACGCAGTCGCCCAGGCAGGACACGGTCTCCACGGAGATCAGGCCGTCGGCCGTGGTGTTGTTCTCCTCCGTCAGCCCCAGCTTTTCGTAGACCGCCTCCAGCAGCTCCCGCGACCCGCGGGAATGGCAGGTCGTCCCGTCGCAGATGCGCAGGATGTACTTGCCGCTGCGCTTGAAAACGAAGGCCTCGTAAAAGGACGCGACGGCGTAGATCCGCGCCGCCGGGATGCCGAGGCGCTCTGACAGACAGCGGATGCTCTCGTCCGCCAGAAAGCCGTGCTCGGCCTGGACCCGGTGCAGAATGGGGATCAGCCGGTCCGGCTCCGGGCCTTCTTCCTGCATGATTTCATTCAGACGTTCCTCGTTCATACGCCGTCCTCCTGTTTTGATAGTCTTTTGTCAATCATACACCATCGCGCACGCGATGCGCAAGATTCTTTTTCCCCGCCGCGCGCGCAGAGAAAGCAAAGCCCCGGCTTTCAGGCGAAAACCGGGGCATGGGTTTGACTTCGGTCCTTCTGCGGCAGGCTCACTCCATCGCCCAGGTGGCGATGTACTGCACGTTCTCCGGCACGGGCAGCCCGGGGTCGGCGAGGACAAAGGCGGGGGCCTGGCCGCGCGCGGCGCACGCCAGCTCAAAGTGGCTCAGGGCGATGCCCACGTCCACCTTTTGCAGGTCCCAGCCGCCCTCCGGGGCGAAGCCCTTGCTGCGCTTTTCGTAAAAATGCGCCTTGCCGCCGCACAAAACCACCCGCCAGGGCTGCTTGTTGACGGCCGAGGGCGCGAATCGCACCGCCTCCAGCGCGTCGGCCAGCGCGCCGGCGCGCTCCGGGGTCAGCGCCCGGTCAAAGCCCCCGTCAAAAAAGAGCTCTGCGAAGGGCAGGCGGCTGTCCGCGCCGACGCCCTTTCGCATCATGCTCTCCCGCAGGGACATTTTGCTCGCCGGGTAGCCCAGCGGGCTGACGCAGGGCATGACCTCCCCGTCGGAAAGGTCCATGGCCCGCTCAAAGGCCTCCCGGTTCATCGTCCCGGCGATCCAGGTGGTGCCCACGCCCAGGGAAAGGGCGAACAGCACCACCTTTTCAAAGGCGTAGCCGAAGGCCTCCTCCGCGCCGGGGGCGCGGCGCAGCTTTCCGGCGATGTAGCTGTCCGTCCCGACGATGACCGGGCTAGAAAGGCCGTGGGCCCTTGCGTCCAGTATTTTCCAGGTGATGGGCAGGCCGTAGGGGTTTGCCGTCTGCCCGGCGTACTCCAGAATGCGCTGCGCGTCCTCCGGGCGCAGGGGCGTCCCGTCAAAGGTGCGCACGCTGCGCCGGGTCTGCATCAGTTCCAGTGCGTTCATGTCCGTTCCCTCCTTCAGCCGTTCCGCTCCAGATCGGCTACATACTTTGCCGCGCTCTGCCCGGCGATGAGACCCTCGCCCGCGGCGCGCGAGACCTGCAGCGGCGCGCCGGTGCAGTCGCCCGCGGCGAACACGCCGGGCAGGTTGGTTGCCATGGCGCGGTCGACCTGCACATAGCCGTTTTCCACCCCGATCTCGGGGAACACGTCCGTGGGCGCAAGGGCGGGGCGCAGCAGAAAGACGCAGTCCACCTCCGCCGTCTCGCCGTCACAGGTGACGCGCTCGGCCTTGTCATCGCCGCTGATCTCGCAGTGCCGGGGCCGGTCAAAATAGGTGACGGCGCAGCCGATGGAGCGCAGGAACTCCGATTCCTTCTTCGCGCTGTCGCTGAAGCCCACCACGGCCACCGGCCGGGCGCGGTACAGCATCCCGTCGCAGGTGGCGCAATAGCTGACGCCCCTGCCGAGGAACTCCGCTTCGCCGGGAAATTTTTTCGCCCGGACCACGCCGCCGGCCAGGACAATGGCCTTCGCGCTTTCCACATCGCTGCCGATGCTGACGAACCAATCGCTGCCCATGGCCATGGCGTTCAGAACGCGGCCTTCCCGCATCTCCGCCCCGGCGCGCTCCGCGTGGGCGCGAAAGCGCTGCAGCAGCTCCGCGCCGCTCAGGCCGGGCAGGCCGAGATAGTTGTCCACCCGCTCCGCTTTCCAGAGCGGGTTTTCCTCCGGGGCGTTGGAGACCACCAGCACGCTGCGCCCCCTGGAGCGCACATTCACCGCCGCGGACAGCCCCGCCGGGCCGCCGCCGATGACGATCACATCATAAGCCATCTGCTGTCCTCCCTGTCCGTCAGACCTCGGTGTACATCTCCAGCGGGTACTTCTCCTGCGCAAGCTGCCCCATCTGCGGCACGATCCGCAGGAAATGCTCCGAGGCCAGGTGGGCTTCCAGCGCATCGCGGGATTCCCACACCTCGATCATGGCGTGCATCCTTGGATCCTCCACGCTCTGGTTCAGCGTGTAGGAGACGTTTCCGCGCTCCTTCTGCGTTTTTTCCACCAGCTCCTTTGCCAGGGCGTGGTAGGCGTCAATGTTCTCTTCGCGGACCAGCGTCCGCGCGACAACTCTGATCATGGGCGTATTCCCTCCTTAAGATAATGGCCCAAAACGATTCCTTCCGACAGAGAAATTTGCTGCTTTTAATTTATCGGACGGAGGGTTTTCTGTCAATAGTGCCGCCCGCGGCCCTTCAGCAGATGCGGAAGGATCGCGTTTTCAAGCAGCCCCACAACGGCCGGTATGGCGATGCCGATCAGCAAGAGCACGGTGAAATAGGTGCCCGCGCCCACCGCGTGATAGAGCGCGGCCAGCGGGTGGTTGTCCGTCGGCCGGGCGAGGAACCAGTAGTTGGTCCCGAAGCGGCTGTTGATGAGAAAAATGACCGGGACGAGGAGCAGCACAGAGACATAGCCGCAGAAAATGTCCCGGAGGTGAAGCTTTTCCCGGTCCTTCTGCCATGTCCAGAACGGATAGAACAGCATGATCGCGTGCCAGACGTAGCTGTGGAGGGAGAAGTAAGAGAGAAAGGGGTAGTGCCCGATCCAGTTGGGGAAGAGCAGCGCGGCAAGCCCGGCGGGGAGCATGCCCATGCAGATGATGCACCGCGCCGTCCTGCGGACGGCAGCATGCGCGGCGTGGGCATAGACCGGATAGAGGTAGATGACCAGGCTGCAAAAGCCGATGGGATAATAATTCGGCGCGCACCTGCCCTGGGCGAGGAGGACGATGAACTTCAGCACCTCCATACCCAGCGGCACCCAGGCGAAGATGCGGCAAAGCCGCGCCCTTCTACGGCTGACCGCCCTTGCGAACAGCCAGATCGCGGCGGCCGCGGCCAGCAGCGTCAACGCCAGCGCGCCGAAGTATTCCGCCGAAAAAAGCGCGTAACCCGCGTTTTCCGGCTGAAAAGCCGATTCTTTCCAGAAATTACCCATTTTTGATTCCTCCGCCGGGCGCGCCCCGGCGCTTTTCACCTGGTCATCACGTCCTCCGTGGGCTTCAGGCGCACGACGGCGCGCGCGATGACGGCGTGGATGACAAACGAAAACAGCAGCATGATAAGCAGCGAAATGAGCCAGGCCATAGGCTGGACGCTGCGGACGATGTGCAGCTGCCGCGCCTCCATCAGCAGGATGATCCTGCGGCCGAGCCAGGCCCCGCCCGCAATGCCGAGCAGGAGCCCGATCACATGGGTGACGACGGATTCGCCCAGCACGTAGCCCAGCGTTTCCCAGGCCGTAAACCCGTTGATGCGCATGACGACGAGGCTGCGCTTTTTGCGGTAATACTGCAGGTAGATCAGATTCAGCAGCACGCCGCCCGCCATGAGCGCGGCGATGCCCGCCAGAAGCGCGGCGATCACGTCCAGCGCGGCGGTGTAGCTCTGATACTCCGCCTGCTTCGCGGACGACTCCGTCACGGTCACCGGAAAGGAGCGGAGCGTACGGGCGATCTCGGCGCGGCAGAGCGCGTCACACTTCACCCAGAAGCAGTTTTGCGCCGGCTTTTCGCCGAAAAGCGCCTCGTAGGCGGCCTCCGACATGACCATCTGCCCGCCGACATAGTTGTTGAACACGCCGGAGACGGCCACGCTTCTCTGCCCCATGCTGCCGTCGTGCAGGATCAGGCGGCTGCCCGGCGCAAGGCCCGTGGTCTCGGCGGTGCGAAGATGGATATAAACGCCGGGGCGGGCAGAGGGCGTGATCCGGCCGCCGCCGGAAACGTCGGTCAGAACAAGGTATCCGGCCAGGTCCTCCGGCGCAGCGCAGATCAGCTCGCCCCCGTTCATCCGGCCGCCGGCGGTGAAGAAACAGCCGCGGTCATAAAGCGCGATCCAGCCGTTTTGCCCCGCGCCCTGCTCCAGGCCGGCCCCGGTCAGAACGGACTGGATCTGCGCGCGCAGCGGGGTGCCCTCGTGCTCCGCCGCCGGGTCAAAGACGATCTTGAGGTCATAGCGCTCCACGTCGGAAAACTGGCGCTCCAGCGATTGCGTCACGGCCAGCTTGATGGTGAAGCCGGCCACCAGCAGCACCATGCACCCGGCGATGCCCGCCGCGATCACGCCGATCCGCCGTTTTCCGGAGCGGATGCCGCGGAGGACCAGCTTCGCGGTAAGGTTTGTCCCGGCGCTGCGCTTCGCCCGCGCCGTGGATCGCGGCGCGGCGGCGCGCTCGTTCATCAGCTTCACCGCCGGAGTGCGCAGAATCCCGGCGCAGGCGACGAGCGCCGCAGCCGCGGCGATCCCCAGCCCCGCGGCAAAAACGGCCAGCGTCATTCCCGTGCGGAAGGCCGGGACGCCGCTGCCGTAGACATAGAGCTGCCCATAGATCGCAAGGACGATGCGCTGGATCCCGGCATAGCCCGCCGCGATCCCCGCCAGCATGCCCGCCGCAGTCGGGACAAGCCCGGCGGCCAGATATTTGAAGGCGATCTCCCGCCCGGTGCAGCCCAGGGCCTTGGCCGTGCCGATGGCGGCCCGGTCTGCCTCCGCCATGCGGCTGACGGAGGCGTAGATGACCAGGGCGCCGACGATGATGAACGCCAGCGCGAAGGTCACGCCCATCGCCGCGACGTTCTCCGCGGCGGAGCGGATGGCGTAATAGCAGGACGAGCCCCAGACGTCCAGCACCAGCCAGGGGTGGATGTCATAAAGCCGCGCCAGGGCAAGGCCCAGCACGGAATCCAGAAAGTCCGCGTCCTCCAGGGAAAGCTGCCGGCCGGCGCGCTGCTCCGCAAGGCGGTTGAGCCGACGGCAGACCAGCTCGCTTTTCCGCAGATAGTCCTCGGAAAAGCGGTCCGCGCCCTCCGCCCCTTCGATGCGCACAAGCGCTTTCATGCTCCCGCCGTGCAGCGATGCCAGGTCAAAAGCGCCCGGCAGCACGATCACATAGCGGTTGCCCGGCACGTGCAAAGGCACGCAGGCGTGGTCGCCGTGCTGCGCGGCGCCGCAGACCGTAAAGCGCGTTTGCGCCAGCGCCGGGCAGCCCTCCAGCTCGATGCTCTCGCCGACGGAAAGCCCCAGCGCGTCCAGCACCGGCTGCTCTAAAAGGCACTCCCCGGCTGAGCGCGGCATGCGCCCTTGCGTCAGGATCACGGTGTTGAGCGTTTCCGTGAGGGAGACGACGTCCACGGCGGCATTTTGCTGCCCGGCGACGGCGGCGCTTGCGTACCACAGCGGCTCCACCTCCGCCACGCCCTCGGTTTCGGCGATGGCGCGCAGGTCCGCCTCGGAGAGGAGCGACGGCGCGGCGATCTCAATGTCCCGGAAGTGCGCCGCGTCCCAGAAGCGCTCGGCGTTGGAGCGCATGGCCGCGGCGGAATCGTTGATCCCGAGATAGGCGGTGACGGCGAGCATGGCGACGATCAGCATGGACAGGCAGGCGCTTTTCTGGCGCAGCATATAGCGCTGCGCGATGATCCATTGAAACCTTTTCATGCTCACCACTCGATCGCGTCGGCGCTGCGGGGGGCCGTCTGGCGGACGATGTCGACGATCCTGCCGCTTTTCATCAGCGCGACGCGGTCGGCAAGCTTCGTGATCTCCCGGTTGTGGGTCACGAGCACGAGGGCCGTGCCCTCCCCGCCGCTTCGGATCGCGCGCTCCAGCGCGGTCAGGACATCCCTGGCCGAATCCAGGTCCAGCGCCGCGGTGGGCTCATCGGCCAGGAGGAGCTTCGGCCGCTTGACCAGGGCGCGCGCAACGGCGACGCGCTGCTGCTGCCCGCCGGACAATTGGCCGGGGAAGCGGTCGGCTTCCGCTTCCAGGCCGACGGCGCGGAGCATCTCCGCGGGGGAGAGGGGATCTTCCGCCAGAGAGGCGATGAACGCGACGTTTTCCAGCGCCGTGAGCTCCGACATGAGGTGATAGTCCTGAAAAATAAAGCCCACGTCCCGCCGCCGGTACAGCGTCCGCTCCTTTTCGCTCAGCCGGGTCATGTCCCGGCCGAAGGCGGACAGGCAGCCGGCGGTCAGCTCGTCCATGAAGCCGATGATGTTCAGCAGCGTGGACTTCCCGCAGCCCGACTCGCCGGTCACGGCAAGGATCTCGCCGGGGAAGATCTCCAGCGAAAGCCCGTCCAGCGCCCGCACCGCGCCGCTGCCGGAGGGAAATTCCTTTACGGCATTTTCAATTTTGACACACGCCTCTGCCATGCTGCCATCCCAGTCCTTCCGCCTGATTCACGGGATTTTTTCTTGTGTTCAGCATAGCACGGGGGCGTGGAAAAGTCCACCCTATCCCGATTCCGGCAGGGTTGCCGCCCTTTGTCACGGCACAGATCCGGGCTTTGAAGGAACGGTTGATTTTCCGGCGCATTCCCACTATAATCTATGCAGGATACGGAGTGAACAGGGTGATTTGAATGGACAAAGCGGCTGCCTCTTTCCGCTATACCGATCTGCGCGCCTTGCTCGCGCATGCCGGAGCGCAGTTCCCGGATACGGACTTTTTCCTCTGCGCCGACGAGAAGATGCCCTCCGTCACCGGCGCGGAGCTCTATGGCCTTTGCAAAAGGGCGGCGGGCGCGCTGGAGCGCATCGGCGCGCAGCGGCACATTGCCATCCTGGGGCCGAGCAGCGCGGCCTGGCTCACCGCATATTGCGCCGTCGTCTCCGCCGGGCGGGTGATCGTCCCGCTGCACGACGGGATGCAGGCGCAGGAGCTGGCCGAGAGCATCCGCCGGGCCGACTGCGGCATCTTGCTCTATGACGCGCGCCGCGCCGAAACGGCGCAGGCCATCTCCCGCACCGTCCCCTCGCTGCAGACGATGGAGCTGCACACGCTGATCGACCTGCTGCGGCGGGAGGAAAGCGAGGCGCTCCCCCCGCTGGACCCGGAGGCGGTCGCCGCCATGTATTTCACATCGGGCACCACCGGGACGCCCCGCTGCGTGATGCTCACGCACCGCAACATGGGCAGCCAGATCAGCGGCGTGGTGACGGCGATCCCGCTTACCCGGCAGGACGTCGGCCTCTCCCTCCTCCCGCTGAGCCACGCGTTTGAAATGATGACCTACGTCATCGGGGCGCTGCACTGCGGCGGCACGCTGTACCTCAACGAGAGCCTGCGCACCGTCAGGCGGAATCTCCGGGAGAAGCAGCCCACGATCCTTGTGGTCGTGCCCCTCATTTTGCAGACGCTGCGCAAGGAAATCCTGAGCGCCGCCCGGAAGCAGGGGCGGCTGAAAGCGTTGCACACCGCGCTGCGCTTAAGCGCGCTATGCCGGCGCGCAGGAGTGGATGTCAGCGCCCGGCTTTTCGGAGCGGTGCGGAGCAGCCTCGGCGGGAAACTCAGAACCGTTATCTGCGGCGGCGCGGCGCTGGACGCGGGCCTGATCCGCTTTTTCGGAGCGCTGGGCATCGAAGTGCTGCAGGGCTACGGCATCACGGAGTGCTCTCCCGTCGTGGCGGTCAACCGGCCGGGGGAGAATGTCGTCGGCTCGGTGGGCCGCGCGCTGTGCTGCTGTGAGGTCGGGATCATCGACCGCGAGATCTGCGTCCGGGGGGACAGCGTGTCGCCCGGCTATTACAAGGACCCCGCCGCGACCGCAGACGCCTTTCGGGACGGCTGGTTCCACACCGGCGATCTGGGCCGGATGGACCGGAAGGGGAACCTTTATTATGAGGGCCGGATCAAGAATTTGATCATCCTGGCCAACGGGGAGAACGTCTCGCCGGAGGAGCTGGAGGAAAAGCTCTATCAGGCGGAGGGCGTGCTGGACGCGCTGGTCTATGAAAGCGCGGGAAAGATCACGGCGGAGCTTTTCACGGACCGGGCGCTGATCCCGGACCTGCCTGCCGCGAAAGCGCTCGTCAGCGCCGTCAACGCCACGCTCCCGGCGTTCAAGCGGATCGGGGCGGTCATCCTGCGGGAGACGGAATTTGAGAAAACGGCGACAAGGAAGATCAAACGCTATTCCTGAGCGCATGGAAACAGAGAGAAACGGAAAAGGCAAAGGCACATGACCCACGAACTGGAGCATTTTTATATCGGAGAATCCTATGGCGGGAACCAGGACTGGTTTCCCACCTTCATGATGCGCATCGGCGGCTGCGCGGCGGAGACCGCCTGCGACAGCAGCCTTTACCTCGCGCTGCACCGCGGGCTGAAGAAGATCGCCCCGGAAAACGCCGGGACGCTCAGCAAAAAGGACTATATCCGCTTCGCCTATGAGATGCGGCCCTATCTCGCCCCGCGCGCCATGGGCGTTGACCGGCTGGAGACGTTCATGGAGGGCTACGGCGCATACCTGCGGGACCGGGGGGAGACGCATTTGCGCATGGCGCCGCTTCCCGGCAGCGCGCCCTGCGACGCGGCGCAGCGCGCCGTCACGCGGCAGATCGACCTGGGGCTGCCGGTGCCGATGCTGGTGCTCAACCACCGCAACAGCCGCTTTCAGGACTATGTGTGGCACTGGTTCCTGCTCAACGGCTATGACGATTCCGGCGCGGCATTTCGTGTCAAGGCGGTGACCTACAGCGCCTATGAGTGGCTGGAGCTGCCCGGGCTGTGGGACACGGGATACCGCAGGCGCGGCGGGCTGGTACTGTTTCAGCTCGAATAGCCGCTCATTGGGGATAAATAATACAAAAAATCCGGTTTTCTCTCGAAAACCGGATTTTTTTATGATAGATGGTTAGGATTCCGCGAGCTCGGCCAGAAGCCGGAATGCCGCCGCCGTCACGCTGCCGGAAAAGCCGCGCTCGGACGGCCAGACGGGGGATGGCGGCTTCAAGAGCGCTTTGCAGTAGCGCTTTGCGGCCAGCACAGCGTCGGATCCTCTGCCGGACCAGAGCAGGCCCGTCGTGATCAAAGCGCTCTCCATGGGCACGATGCGCCCGGAGCCGGGAGAAAGCGGGCTGTATTCCGGGCTGGTCATCCGCTGGGTCAGGAAGCCCGCCGGGGTGAGGTAACCGTTGCCCTCGCTCAGATCCTCCGCCATGGCGTCCAGGATCTCCGCCGGCAGGCGCCTGCCCAGGATCAGCACGCGGTAAAAGAGCAGGGATTCGGTTTCGATGGCGGCGCCGTCGGCGGCGCGGCCCACGAAGCGCCGCCCGTTCCAGAACGCCGCAATCATCTGCGCGATGCGCTTCCGGCTGCGGGCATACCAGGCGTCCGCCTCCGCGCCCAGGTCCAGCATTCCGGCGAGATCGCCCAGCTTTTCCTCCAGAAGCGCCAGAAACGCGCTGAGATCGGGCAGCGCGGCGCAGGGCAGCGCGCGGAAAATGGGGCTGCCGTCCAGGCCGCATTCCTCCCCGCCTTCATAGCGGGGGAGGCCGTCGCCGCCGTCGGCGCGGTAAGCGTCATACCAGTCCGCCCACTTGGCAAGGCCCCGGTAGAGCGCCGCCAGCGTTTCCGCCGGGGCCTCCGCTTTCAGATCGTGGCTGCGCATCAGGCATTCCAGCGCCCAGCCCTGGGCCGGGGGAACAACGGTCTGGGTCAGACCACGCATATCGTCAAAGAAAACGGGGATCTGTCCGGCCGGGCTCTGCTCGTCCAGCTGGCCCAGCAGCAGCTCCAGCGCCAGCGGCAGATCCTCCTTCAGCGCCGCGGCGCACAGGCAGCTCTGGAAGCTGTCGGCCACATGGCCGAACTCCCGCCAGATCTGCCGGTGCTTCGCCCGGCCGGAGGGGAAGGTCAGCGACGACCAGGTCTGGTAAGCCGCCTTTTCCCGCCCGGCGGTGAAATCCGGGAGCGCGGGATAGGCGGAGAGGAAGCTCTGCCAGTCCGCCTCGGCGCTGCGCAGTCCCTCCGCATAGGTCGGGTAGGACGGGCGCACGATGCCCAGCTCCCGGAACTCCTCCACGGCGAAGAGAAATTCGCCGCTCTCGTCCGGAAAGACCTCGCCGCGGACCTGGGGCGTGCTGAGCTTATCCATGTCATAGGGCGCGGTCAGCTCCAGCGTGCCTGCAACGGGGGTGTAAACCAGGCAGCAGCAGGCGCCGTGGCTGCCCTCCCAGGACTGCCCCTCGCGCTTGCGGAAGATGCGGTGCAGGTCCAGGTCCGCCTCCATGGCGAGGCTGAGCCCGTTCTCCCCCTTGATGAGCAGCAGGCCGGGCTCGGCAAAGCAGAAGCGGATGGTCCCGTAAGCGGTCAGAAGCTTCAGCTCCGTGGGGCCGCCCTGCACCGCGAAGGGAACGCGCACGCCGCCCAGGATCGGGCGCAGCTTCATGCAGAGATTGCCGCCCCGTGCGCCGGTGGCTCCGCCGCGGCCGGTGATCAGAAAGATCTCTGCGGTGCCCCAGCGGCCCATATCCTGCATCTTGGTGTGCCGAAAGGGCTTCGCGGCGACCCCGAGATAAGCGCCCGCGCGGGTGAATACCTGCGTGGCGATGCTGTAAACGCTGGAAGGCAGCGTGTCATGAACAGTGAACATGGTTCCGCTCCTTTCTCACAGATTGCAGGCCAGATCGGCCAGCACAAGGAAGGTGTTTGCCGACCAGGAGCAGGCAAAGCCGTTGGGCGTTCCGCGGATGGGATCCAGCAGCATGGAAATGCCCCATTTTGCGCAGGCGTCGCAGTAACGCCGCGCGATCATCTTTGCCTCGGATACCTTTCCGGCGTCGTACATACCGGTGAGGATCAGCAGATTGCTGGCCGGGAGCACCCAGCCGCGGGACATGCCGGAAAGGCGGAAGAAATCGCTTTCCAGCTTCTCCACGCACAGGCCGAAGGGGGTCAGGAAATCGCCCTCCACCAGAAGATCGGCGGTCATTTTGTCGATGATGGCCCGGGGCAGACGCTTGCCCAGCACCAGCGGCAGGTAGTACACCACGCTGTCCGTGGCGACGACCTCGTGGGTACCGTTCGTGACGGCGACGAAGCGCTCCCCGTTCCAGAGCTTTTCGATCATAAGCCCGGTCAGCGCGTCGGCCTTGCGCGTCCATTCCGCCCGCTCGTCCTCCGGCTTGCCGAGGATGCCCGCCAAAGCCGCCAGACTGTCATAAAGCAGAACGATGTAAGCGGAGAGATCCGGCGTCACCAGCGTGGTATGCTTTTCGAAGGGACTGCAGTCGTCAAAGCCGATCTCATCGCCGTTGTCGTACTGCGGGAGACCGTCATAGTCGTCGTCCCGGGCGAGGAAGAACCAGTTTGCCCAGCGGGCGAAGCCGTCATAGAGGAATTCCAGCTTCTCCCGCGGCGCCTCCTTCGCAAGGTCGTGCTTCTGCATGATCCACAGCAGCGCCCAGCCCTGCGTGGGCGGATGGATGGCCTGGGCCATACAGCGCCCGTCGTCCACCATGTCGGGCAGCTGGCCGAGGGCGCCGATCTCGTCAAACATATTGGATACGAGGTCCAGCGCCAGGGGCAGATCACAGCGCAGCGCCGCGGCGTTATGGTTCATCTGCCAGGAGGAGGCGATGGAGGATGCGGCCATCATGATGTGGGGGCGGTGGACATAGCCGGAGGGCTCCAGCAGGTAAGACCACAGGCACCAGGCGGCCTCCAGCCGCGCGTTTTCAAGCGGCGGGTCGACCGGCGGGATCTTGTCGAGAAAGCGCTCCCAGTCCGCCGTGACGTCCGCCAGGGCGTCGGCATAGGCGGGATACGCCGGGCGCGGCTTTCCCGCGTAGATGGATTCCTCCACGGCCAGCAGAAACGTCCCGTCCGCTGCCGGGCGCACGGTCCCGCTGAACTCCGGCGTGGTCTGGCTTTCGCCGTCCCAGGGCGCGTCCATGTCCAGCGCGCCGGTCACCGGATCGAGCAGGAGCGAGCAGCGCCAGCGGAAGACGCCCTCCCAGGCCTTTTCGCCGCGTTTTTTCATCTGCTCGCGCGGGCGCATTTTGTTGTGGAGCTTCAGCGACAGGCCGTTTTCGCCCCGGATCAGCAGCAGATGGCTGTCTGCCATGCAGGCTCTGATCTCTCCGTAAGCGGTGGTGAGGATCAGCTCCGTGGGCGTCATGCGCACAGCATAGCCGATCTCCTGCCCGGCGTATACCGGGGTCAGACGGATCATATCCTTTCCCTGCTCCGGGTTCCCGGTGGGCATGCCGCGGCGGGAGGCGATATACAGCTTTGCCGTGGAATAGGCGACGCCGGTATAGCGGGCCGCGAAATCCGATGAGATCCCGAAGTAAGCGCCGCGCCGCGTAAACATATATTTGATCCGAAGGTCGATCAGGTTGTTGTCCGGCGTCGGCGGCGCGCCGCTGCTGTCGGAGACGGCGGTGAAGCGCTTGCCGGAGAAACGGCAAAGGCCGATCTCATCGGCGATGGCGACAGCGGCGTCGGCATAGGAAAGGCGGCTCTCCCCGGCGGCGTTTAAGATGCGCACATCCCGCCCCAGGATCGGCGCGGCGCTTTTCGGCCCGTCCGGGTCGAAGCGCGCGGCGGGAGAGAACACCGTCCAGTTCCCGCCGGAGCGGCGCAGCGTTTCCAGCACGGCGTCCGGCTGCGCGCCCAGCGTCCGGCCTCGTCCGCCGTCCAGATACAGGCTGTCCGCGCTGCCGAGCGCGATCAGCCGGAGCGAGGGAAGCGCGCGCAGCGCGCCCGCGAGCGCCTGCGCCAGCGCGCTGCAGGCCGCGGCGTCCTCAGAGGGCAAAACGGCGTCCACCAGCACGTCGAAGTTCCTTAGGCGCTCCGCTGTCAGCGTTTCTGGCTGCGGCGGCAGCGCGGAGACGGCATAGCCCCGCTCCGCACACTCCGCCGCGATCCGGTTTCCAAGCGCAGTTTCCGCGCCGATGACGGCCACACGCATAAATTTCGTCCTCCTTACAATCCAATAATGGATAATTGTATAGTGAAATCATTATATCATTGATCGCGGCAAAACAAAAGCAGAAAATGCGTTGCGGGCTCTGCCAAATCCGCCGAATTTTCTTGTGAGATTCTAACGGAATTCACAAAATTCGGTTTTTATAAGCTGCTTATCTTGACAGATGTCCCCAACAATCATATCATGGCATTATAATAAAATCGTTTACTATCATACGCTGCGATTATAAACGCCGGGCCGACACGCATGTTCGGACCGACGGCAGCAATGGGGGTATGCGCATTATGGCAATGTATCTGCTCAAGCGACTGGGACAGACCATCATCGTTCTGCTGATCGTCTGCGTTGCCACCTTTTTCATGGTGGACCTTGTGCCCGGCGACCCGGTCTACACCGTGGCCGGGACCTCGGATCTGGAGGCGGAGGAGTACGACGCGATCTATCACCAGCTCAATCTGGACAAATCCACGGCGGAGCGCTTCTTAATCTGGGTGCGCGACGCGCTGCACGGAGATTTCGGCACCTCCTACAGTTATAGTATGCCGGTCATTCAGGTCATCCGTGAGCGCCTGCCGTATACCCTTTTCTTTTCGATCCTTACGCTGGTGATCAGCGTTCCCATCGGTGTGCTGTTCGGCATCGTCTCGGCGGTGAAGCGCAAGACCTGGGTGGACACGGTGATCACGCTCATCGCCAATACGCTCAACTGCCTGCCGCAGTTCTGGATCGCCATCGTGCTGATGTACTTCTTCTGCATCAAGCAGCAGCTTCTGCCGGCCACGGGCTTCAACTGGCCCTGGATCGTCGGCACAAAGAAGTTCTTTCAGACGCTGTTCATGCCCATGATCTGCCTTTCCCTGGGCGGCATCGCGGGCTTTGTCCGCCAGACCCGCTCCAGTATGCTGGAGGTCATCCGGCAGGATTTCATCCGCACGGCCTTCAGCAAGGGCCTGACGGACCGGAAGGTCTATTTCAAGCACATGATGCGCAACGGACTGATCCCCATCATCACGATCCTCGGCAGCCGTCTGGCCTATCTCATGGGCGGCGCCATGTTCGTTGAGACCGTGTTCAGCATTCCCGGCATGGGCTCGCTGGCGATGCGCTGCGTCCAGAGCAAGGACATCCCCACGATCCAGGCGGTGGTCATCATCACGACGGTGGTTTCCTGCATCGCATACATTATTACAGATATCCTCTACGTCGTCGTAGATCCCCGCATCAGCCTCACGGAAGCCAAGGAATAAGGAGGAGGTGCAGACATGGATTTGGCACAGGAAAGAAAAGCCCTGAGAAAGCAGCTTCGCAAAGAAAAGACAAAGCGGTTTTTCAAGGCGATGTTCTCCCGCCGTCTGGTCATTCTCGGCCTCGTCGGCTTTCTCTTCTTCCTCTTCATCGCGATCTTCGCGGGGGTGCTCTCTCCCTATGACCGCGACGCGCTGGATTATTCCGCCCTGCTGGAGGGCCCCAGCGCCGCGCACTGGCTCGGCACGGACGCGCTGGGCCGCGACACGCTGACCCGTATTATGTACGGCGCCCGCGTCTCCATCATCGTCGGCGTCGTGGCCGTGGCCATCGCCTGCGTGGTGGGCGTTTTCCTCGGACTGTGCACGGCCTACTTCGGCGGCTGGGTGGACACCGTCATCATGCGTCTGAGCGAGGCGCTGATGGCCGTGCCGCGCATCATGGTCTCCATGGCGCTCATCGCGATCCTGGGCAACTCCATGATGGACCTGGCGGTGATCCTCTCGTTTTCGACCATACCGATGTACATCCGGATGACACGCGCCATGGCCCTCGGCATCAAAAACACGGACTATGTGAAGGCCGCGCAGATCCAGGGCGGCAGCAGCCTGTATATCATGTTCCGCCACGTTCTGCCCAACTCCATCTCTCCGATCATCATTCTGATGATGCAGAATGTGGGCATGACGATCCTGATGGAGTCCGGCCTGAGCTTCCTCGGCATCGGCATCACGATCCCCATCCCCTCCTGGGGCACCATGGTGGAGGCCGGCCGGATGTACCTTCTGGCCTGCCCGGTTCTGGCCATCTCTCCGGGCGCCTGCGTAGCGCTGCTGGTCATTTCTCTGAACCTGCTGGGCGACGGCATCCGCGACGCGCTCGACCCGCGGCTGCGGGGCGAAGTCTGACGGCAGACGGGAGGAAAGCAAGATGGACGAACAAAGACTGAGCCAGGATGAGCTGCTGCGCGAAGATCGCGGCGGCACGCCGAAGCTGCTGGACATTGAGAACATCCGCACCTGCTTTACAGCCGGGAAAAAGATCACCACCATCCTTGACGGCGTGTCCCTGGAGCTTACCCGGGGCGAGATCATCGGCCTTGTGGGTGAGAGCGGCAGCGGAAAATCCGTCACGATGCTCTCCACGCTCCGGCTGCTCCCGGGCACCGGCTATATCGACAGCGGGCGCATCGAGCTGGACGAAAACGGCGTCAACTTAGCCGAGCTTCCGGCCAAGAGTCCCGCGATCCGCGAGGTACGCGGCGGGCGCATCGGCATGATCTTCCAGGAACCCATGACCTCGCTGAACCCGGTCATGCCCGTCGGCGAACAGATCCGTGAGGCCATCATCACGCACCTTGACATGAACAAGGAGGAATCCAAAGCGCGGGCCATCGAGATGATGAAGCTCGTGAACATCCCCGACGCCGAGGTGCGCTACAACGAGTACCCGATGCAGTTCTCCGGCGGCATGCGCCAGCGCATCGTCATCGCCATGGTGCTGGCCGCGAAGCCGGACATCATCATTGCCGATGAGGCCACCACGGCCCTGGACGTCACGACGCAGGCACAGCTGCTGGAGATGATCCGCGACCTGTCCGTGAAGACCAACGTCTCCGTCATCATCGTCACGCACAACCTGGGCATCGTGGCCCGCTATGCCCAGCGCATTTACGTCATGTACGCGGGCAACGTGGTGGAGCGGGGGAGCGCGGACGATATTTTCGCCCGCCCGGAGCACCCCTATACCCGCGCGCTGCTGCGTGCGATCCCCCGCCTGAACGACCCGAAGGACCGGGTCCTGATCCCCATCGACGGCCTGCCCCCCATGCCGCAGAACCGGCCGGCTTACTGCCCGTTTTATGACCGCTGCCAGTACCGCTGCGACCGCTGCAGGGAGTTGCCCCGCCCCGATCTGGCGGAGGTCGGCCCTGGCCACTTCGCCGCCTGCCACCTGAGCGAGGCGGAGAAGGACGCCCGGCAGGCCGAGCTGCGCCGCGCCGGACTGAAGGCCCGCCCGGAGAAGAATCTGCGCAGCGAGGTCTGCCTGGAGGTCAGCCATGTCTCCAAGCGCTTCGACATCCGCAAGGGGCTGCTGCAAAAGAAGATCGCCACCCTCAGCGCGGTGGACGACGTCTCCTTTTCGCTGCATAAGGGCGAGACCCTGGGCATCGTCGGCGAGAGCGGCTGCGGCAAGACCACCCTGGCCCGCACGATCCTGCGGATGTACGCCCCGTCGGAGGGCGAGATCAAGCTCTACGGCACCGACATCGCCCATCTGAAGGGCAAGGCCCTTGGCGAGTATCGCAGGAAGATGGCCATGGTCTTCCAGGATCCGTTTTCCTCGCTGGACCCGCGCATGACCGCGGGGGACATCGTCGCCGAGCCGATGGTCATCCACAAGACCTTTGCCTCCCGCGCCGAGCTCAGTGAGCGGGTGGACCAGCTCTTTGAGATGGTCGGCCTGGACCCGCTGCTGCGCGAGCGCCTGCCCCACGAGTTCTCCGGCGGCCAGCGCCAGCGCATCGGCATCGCCCGCGCCCTGGCCTCCGAGCCGGACATCATCCTCTGCGACGAGCCTATCAGCGCGCTGGATGTTTCCATCCAGGCACAGGTCATCAACCTGCTGGAGGATCTGCAGTCCACGATGGGCCTGGCCTATCTCTTCATTGCCCACGATCTGGCCGTGGTCAAGCACATCAGCGACCGGATCCTGGTCATGTACCTCGGCAAGGTCATGGAGGTGGCCCCCAGCGACGAGATCTACGAAAAGCCGCTGCACCCCTATACGGAGACGCTTCTGTCCGCCGTTCCCATTGCGGACCCGGCGGTGGAGCGCGCCCGGGCCTTTATCGGGCTCAAGGGCGAGGTACCCAGCGTGCTGGACCGCCCGAAGGGCTGCCCGTTCAGCAACCGCTGCCTCCACGCCACGGAGCGCTGCTTCGCCGAGGCGCCGGAGCTGAAGGACTGCGGGAACGGCCACACTGTCGCCTGCTTCCTCCGCTGAAAACTGCACCGGGGCCGGCAGACCCCGCGCATCATAAAGATCAACACAAATAATGAAAAGGAGCGACTAAGATGAAAAAGCTGCACCGCATCATCCCCATCCTGCTTGCCCTCGTCATGGTGCTGTCTCTCTGCGCCTGCGGCGGCAAGACCGAGACCCCCAAGACCGACGCGCCCGCTACGCAAGCCCCCAAGGACAATCCCGTTCCCCCCACGCCGGCGCCGGCTCCGGAGCCGACGGAACCCCCCAAGAGCGCGGCG
>SVKR01000113.1 GCA_015068365.1 Oscillospiraceae bacterium | reverse complement strand
AGCGTGGCCAGGTCCTGGCTGCCCCCAAGTCCATCAAGCCCCTCACCAAGTTCGTTGGCCAGGTCTACGTTCTGTCCAAGGAAGAAGGCGGCCGTCACACCCCGTTCTTCAACAACTATCGTCCCCAGTTCTATTTCCGCACCACCGACGTGACCGGCGTCATCACCCTGCCGGACGGCGTTGAGATGTGCATGCCCGGCGATAACGTCGACATGAAGGTCGAGCTGATCACCCCCATCGCCATCGAGAAGGGCCTCCGCTTCGCTATCCGCGAGGGCGGCCGTACCGTTGGCTCCGGCGTTGTCATCGAGGTCGAGGACTAATCCTTTTATATCGCAACAGAGCTGTTCAGTTTGAACAGCTCTGTTTTTTTCACTCTTTCAGCCTTGCTTCTCCTGGCGCAGGCCGCACATGAATCCGTCCAGCGCCGTGGAATGTACGTCGCCGCCGACCACGCGCCCGTCGCTGACGTAGAGGGATGCCAGCACGTTGTCGCCCAGATTGCTGTCAAGGACCTTGTAAGTGTAGAGCTTCACCTCGCACCCGGCATAGCGGCTGAGGTCAAAGCCCTGCTGCTTTTGCAGATCGTTGTAGGTTTCAAACACATTGCTGAAGCTTTTCGGAATCAGTACGGTCTCTTCCTTCAGCGCCGGGGTCTCCACCTTCCAGCCGCACTGCTCCAGATAGGCTGCGCGCGCTTTTTCCGTCTTTACTGTGTCGCCCTGCTTTCCGGATGCCGGCGCTCCGCTGCCGCTGCGCCCGCCGGCGCCCAGCAGCAGAATGATGCCGATGATCACCAGCGCCGCCATAATTACCCAGAAGGCCGCTTTCTTTTTGTCAAATTTCAACGTCCAGATTAACATTTGCTTCACCTCTTCGCAACAATCGTATTCAAAACCCGGTGCAGATATGTTATACTCTTCCTGCAAACGCAGAGGAGGCGAGCAGCCATGGCGCTGACAAGACTGGATAAGCTTTTGGCGGACAGCGGCCGCTGTACCCGCAGCGAAGCGCGTGCGCTCATCCGCGCCGGACGCGTGACGGTGGACGGGGCGGCGGTATTTGCGCCGGAGGCAAAATATGATGCCGCGTGCGTGCGCATCGCGCTGGACGGCAGCGCCGTCAACTGCACGCAAACGCGCTATCTGATGCTCCATAAGCCCGCCGGTGTCCTCTCCGCCACAGAGGACGCCCGGCAGTCCACGGTGATCGACCTTCTGCCGCCGGAGTACCGCCGCATGCGGCTATTCCCCGTGGGCAGACTGGATAAGGACACCACCGGACTGCTGCTGCTGACCAATGACGGAGACTTTGCCCACCGCGTCATCTCCCCGAAAAAGCACGTTCCAAAGCGTTATATTGCACGAGTGGAGGGCACACTGGACGATGCGGACATCGCCGCCTTTGCGGACGGAATCGTTCTGGCGGACGGAACCCACTGTCTCCCGGCACAGCTTGTCATTCTTGCTCCGGATTTGGGGCAGGTGACCGTTTACGAAGGAAAGTACCACCAGGTCAAGCGGATGTTTGCCGCACGCGGCAAACCGGTGACCGCGCTGCACCGCGAACAGATCGGCGCGCTGGCGCTGGACAGCGCTTTGGCCCCCGGACAGGCGCGGGAACTGCGTCTCGGAGAGCTGGATGCGGTCTTTGCGGCGGACTGAACATGTGAAAATGACGGAAGATTTCTCCGGGAATCTGCCGTCATTTTCGCTTTTTGGGCCTTTGTTTTTCGGCATGCTGATAAAAAATACAAATTCCCGAGCCTATTTTTAACTGTATTTCACTACGGAAATAAAAAAACCACAAGAATTTTGATATTTTATATTGAAAATTGCACAGAAGTCATATATTATGTAAATTGTCTAAATGACGAAACCATGATGATCGCGTCATTTTGCGTGTCTAATGATGCAAAAATGATGATGAGGGAGGATATATACATGTCCAGTCGAATCTTTCAGAGTGTGATAATCCAGATGAAGGACGCCACGGATCGTGTCATCGGCGTGACCGATAATCAGGGCTTTGTGGTCGCCTGCAGCGAGCTTTCCATGATCGGCTCCTATCTGGATGATATGAAGGGACTGGCCGGAGAGATGAACGACCAGCCGTTTACCACCGATGAGCGCACCTATAAGCTCCTGGGCAGCCTGGACAGCCAATCCGACTACGCCGTGTTTGTGGACGGACATGACGCAACGGCGAAATGCATCTGTGTGCTCTCTGCGGTGGCGATGAATGAGGCCAAGACCAACTATGAGGAGAAGCACGACAAGGCCACGTTCATCAAGAACATCATCTCTGACAACATTCTGCCGGGCGATGTGTATGTCCGGGCGAAGGAACTGCACTTTACGGCGGATGTGCCGCGGGTGGTGTTTCTCGTCCGCCGGGCCGACAAGTCGGACGCCACGGCCATCGAACTGCTGCAGAATCTCTATCCCGACCGGCAGAAGGACTTTGTGCTGTGCATTTCCGAAAACGATCTGGTCCTGATCAAGGAGATGCCCCAGAACTTTGATTCTGCGGATGTCTACGCCATTGCGGAAAACATCGAGAAGTCCATTTTCCGCGAGCTGGGCGTCAAGACCGTGGTTGGCATCGGCACCCCGGCCCGTCACCTGCGCGAACTGGCCGACCGCTATAAGGAGGCCCAGGTGGCCATTGAGGTCGGCAAGGTCTTTGACGACGACAAGAGCGTCATCAACTATGAAAATCTCGGCCTCGGCCGCATCGTCTACCAGCTGCCAACAACGCTGTGCGAAATGTTCCTCAGCGAGGTTTTCAAGAAAAACCCCATCGAGGCGCTGGACCAGGAGACGCTTTACACCATCAACAAGTTCTTTGAGAACAATCTGAATGTTTCGGAGACCAGCCGAAAGCTGTTTGTTCACCGCAACACGCTGGTCTATCGTCTGGAAAAAATCAAGAAGCTCACGGGACTGGATTTGCGGGAATTTGACCATGCCATCATCTTCAAGGTGGCGCTGATGGTGAAGAAATATCTCAACTCGCAGAACCGCCCGTACTGATAAGCGGCAGAAAAAGGAGCAATCTATGGTTCATTTGAAAGATGTAACGATGCGCTATCGCAGCGGCGGTACGCTTGCAGCGAACAATCTTTCGCTGGATATGGAGGAAGGGGAGTTCGCCTTCCTTGTCGGCCCTTCCGGCAGCGGAAAGACGACGATCATCAAGCTTTTGACCGGGGAGGTGCGCGCCGACTCCGGCGAGATTGAGGTCAACGGCTTTGACCTTCGCACCATCCGGCGCAGCAAGCTGCCAAAGCTGCGGCGCACCCTCGGCGTCATTTTCCAGGACTTCCGGCTGATCGACGACAAGAACGTATATGACAACGTGGCGTTTGCGATGCACGTTGTTGGCGCCCCGCGCAAAGAGATCCAGGAGCGCGTGCCCTATGTGCTGAAGCTGGTCGGCCTGGAGGGCAGGGAAAAACGCCTGCCGCAGGAGCTTTCCGGCGGCGAGCAGCAGCGTGTCGCCGTGGCGCGGGCCCTGGTGAACTCGCCCCGCCTCATCATTGCGGACGAGCCCACCGGCAACCTGGACCCTGCCAGGAGTCTGGAGCTGATGCTGCTGCTGCAAAAGATCAACGAGCTGGGCACCACCGTTCTGGTCGTGACCCACGAAAAAGAGCTGGTCAACGCCTTCTCCAAGCGCGTCATCTCTCTGGAGGACGGCCGCGTTGTCAGCGACAGAATGGGCGGGTATTACGAACATGAAAATTAACAGACTCGGTTACCTCATCAAAGAGGGCCTGCGCAGCGTCTTCACCCATGGCTTCATGTCGTTTGCCTGTGTGGTGGTCATCGTCGCCTGCCTGCTGATCATGGGTGTCTTTTCCGTGCTGGCCTATGTTGTCGATGTGAACATCGACAACCTGGAGCAGCAGAACGAGATCCTCGCCTTTGTTGACGAGAATCTGGACGAGGCCCAGGCCCGGGAGATCGGAAAGCGCCTGGAGGCCATCGACAACGTCAAGCGCGTGGAGTTCATCACCAGGGAAGAGGCGATGCAGAACTTCATCGCCCGTTACCCGGCGGAGGAGCAGGACATGTTCTCCGACCTCACCCCCAGCGTGTTCCGTGACCGCTATGTGATCTATATGGACGACCTGGCTCTGATGGACCGTACCGATGCCGCCGTGAAGACGGTTGCCGGCATTGCGGACACCAGCGCCTACCTGGAGCTCAGCCGCGGATTCATCGCGCTGCGCAACGTGGTCACCATCGTCTCGGTCATTTTGATCGTCATCCTCTTCGTCGTCTCCGTGTTCATCATGCAGAACACCATCAAGCTGGCCACCTTCAGCCGCAGAGAGGAAATCGGCATCATGAAGATGGTGGGCGCCAGCAACGGCTTCATCCGCTGCCCCTTTGTGGTGGAGGGCCTGATCCTCGGCCTGCTGGGCGGCGCCATCGCATTTTTTGTCCTGTGGGGCGTCTATCAGCTGGCCTGTGACCGGATCATGACCGGCATGATCGCGAACATCCTCGTGATCCCGTCCTTCCGCAGCATCATGTATCCCATCCTGGTGATCTATCTGGTCATCGGCCTCATCGTCGGCACCTTCGGCAGCAACATCGCCATCCGCAAATTCCTGAAGGTCTGACCTGAAAAGGAAAGGTGAAAGCATGTCAAAGCAACTCACAAGAATCATCTGCATCGTGCTGGCGGCGCTGCTGGTCATCGGCTTTGTCTCCATGATCTTCGGCTCCCGCGCCTACGCGGTCACCCAGAAGGAGATCGACGCGCTGCAGGCGGAGCGCGATGAGATCCGCCGCCAGAAGAAGGACATCCAGGAGCAGGTCACGGCGCTGCAAAGCGAAATGACATCCGTGATCGAGAAAAAATCCGCCCTGGACGATCAAAACGAGCTGAACCGCCAGGACATCGAGATCATCAACGAGCAGATTGCCCTTTATGACGAGATGATCGCCGAAAAGGGGCGGGAAGTGGACGCGGCGATCCAGGCGGAGGAAGAGCAGTTCGCCCACTATTGCTCCCGTGTCCGCACCATGGAAGAGACCAATGAGTGGAGCTATATCTCCTTCCTGTTTGAGGCCAGCAGTCTGACGGACTTCCTTGGCCGTTTGAATGATGTTTCCGGCATCATCCGCAATGATCGCCATGTGAAGGACGAGTACATCGCCGCCCGGGAACGGGTGCAGGAGATCAAGGCGGAATATGAGGAGATCCAGAGCCAGCAGGAGGCCAAGCGCGCCGAACTGCTGGAGGAAAAGGCCAAGCTGGAAGAGCAGATCGAAGCGGCCACCAGGATGATCGCCGAGCTGGAAGGGGACATTGAGGCATTCACCGTCGCCTATGAGGAAAACGAGGCGCTGGAGAATGAGGTTCAGGAGAAGATCGACAAGAAAGTCGCCGAGCTGGCAGCGCAGAAGGCCGCGGAGGAAGCGGCCCGCCGCGCCTGGGAGGAGTCCCAGCGCAAGCTGCGCGAGCAGCAGGCCAAGGCCGCAGCGGCAGCGTCCGGCGGCGGCAGCAGCGGAACTGCCTCCGGCGCGGGGTATTTCTCCTGGCCGGTCCCGTCCTGCACGTACATTACATCCCGCTTCGGCTACCGTGTGCATCCCATCTTTGGTACGACGAAGTACCACTCCGGCGTGGATATTGCCGCTGCCTCCGGCGCGGTGATCCAGGCCGCGGCAGGCGGAACCGTCAGCATCGCGGAAAAGAGCGACTCTTACGGTTACTACTGCGTGATCTATCACAGCAACGGTACCACCACGCTTTATGCGCACATGAATTCCATGCCTGTCGTCTCTGTCGGTCAGACGGTCTCCGCCGGACAGCTGATCGGCTATGTCGGCTCCACCGGCTGGTCCACCGGCCCGCACTGCCACTTTGAGATTCGCGTCAACGGCAGCTGCGTGGATCCCATCAGCTATTTCCCCGGCGTCGGCTTTACCTATGCTTCCGATGCCTGACGCAAATACGATCAGCCCAAATCCGTACACGGAGCGGAACAAACCGCTCCGTGTATTTGTTAAACTGAAATCTGCCAAGATTCCTGTTGCTTTTTCCGGGCGGTTTGTGATAACATAAAATAACTGTTTGTAGTCACTTTGAATTCTATACGGGCAGTGCCTCCGGCGCGCCCTTTTGACAGGAGGATACCGAAATGGGAACCGAAAATCGCTATAAAATGAGCCAGGAGAGCCTGGATAAGCTCAAGGAGGAACTGGACTACCTGGAAACAGTCCGGCCCAACGAGGTT
>SVKR01000112.1 GCA_015068365.1 Oscillospiraceae bacterium | reverse complement strand
CGGGCAGGGCCTCCTTGCCGGAGAAATAGTGGTAAAACGTGCCCTTGCTGCACCCGGCGAGGGCGAGGATGTCCTCCACGGTGGTGTGCTCATAGCCCTGCTCGTTGAAAAGCTGCCAGGCCGCCGCGACGATCTTGCCGCGGGTGCTGCGCTGCTTGCTTCTGGGCATGGTGTGCCCCCCTCTCTGTCAGAGATGGTAGTTCTCCCCCGCGACGAACTTCTCATACATCCGCTCGTTCACGCCGCCGCGGCGCACGATGCGGGAGAAAAATTCGCCGGAGCGCTTGATGCAGCGCTCCCCGCTCGCAAAGTCCACGCCCACGAGCCCGGTGCGCCCGTAAAGCCCGTCGGCCCAGTGAAAGCCGTCCAGAAGGCTGTCGTAGTAAAAGCGCTTGACCGGCTGGCGGCACGCGCCCAGGGCGCGCAGCGTGTCGTAGAGGAAGCGGCAGCGGAAGGAATCGTTCACGTCCACGGCGCCGGCGGTCAGGTAAAGCTGCATGGGGCGCAGCTTGTAAAGCCGCTCGCACACCTCGCCGAAGCCGGCGGGGGCCAGCTCCTCCCCCAGATCATTCTTGTACGCGCCGGGAGCCGCGGCGAAGGCCAGGCGCGTCACCGTCACGGCGCCGCCCCAGTCCACGCCCAGAAAGTCGGCAAAGGTGCCGTGCCGCTCCTTGCCCGGAAGGCGCAGGGGCAGGCGGTACTCCCCGGTCAGCATGGCCTGGGCGGGATAGAACTGGTAAAGCCGGTCCATCTCCGATGCGGCGGCGCGGTGGGCGGGGTTGTAGCGGCTTTTGGGCCGGAAGGCGCGGTAATCCAGCGCGAAGCCCACGCGGCTGTCGGAAAAGCCCAGCTCGCGCCGCACGTCGTGGATGAGGCGGTAGGTGCGGATGTGCGCGGCGCAGAAGTTGCTCATCACGCTCATGGCGGCGCGGTAGTTCTTCCGGCCCGGCGGCCAGGCGCCGTAGACCCAGCCCTGGAACACACAGGCGTTGGGGCGGCAGAAGGTGATGTATTCGCTGACCAGGTGGCCGAAGGAGCGGACGACGTGCTCGGCAAAAATGATGAAGCAGCGCACGTTGTCGTACTTCTCCCAGCCGCCCTTGGCGGCGAACCACGCCGGGTCGGCGCACTGGTGCAGCACCAGCAGCGGGCGGATGCCCATGCCGATGAGCAGCAGCAGCTCTTCCTTGAACGCGGCGGTGGCGCTTTCGTCAAAGCTGCCCTCCTCCGGCTCGATGGCGGCCCAGTCCACGCCGATGCGGCAGGTCTGGACGTTGAGGCGGCGCATGGTCATCACGTCGTCGTGCCAGTGGGCGCGGTGGGCCGCCGCCGGCGCGGGGCCGCTGCCGTCCCGGATCCTGCCGGGGACGGCGGCAAAGTCGTTCCAGGTGCTGCCCGCCGTGCCGTCGTGCATGGTGGGGACGTTGGTGACGCCCAGGAGGAGATTCGGTTTGAGGGAAAATTCGTTCATCGCGTTTCACCTTTTCCCCTGCGCCCCCGCCTCCCCCGGCGGAAAGGGGAAGGCGGGACGGGGGAGCTGGAAAATCTTACTTCTTGCGCTCGAGGACCTTTTCGATGCCGGCGATGACGCCGTCGGCGTCCACGCCGTATTTGTGCAGCAGGTCGGCGTACTTGCCGGACTCGGTGAAGGTGTCCTGCAATCCCACGAACTCCGTGGGCACGCCGGCGCCGCCCCAGGCCAGCACCTCGCTGACCGCGCCGCCCAGCCCGCCGTAGATCGTGTGCTCCTCGGCGGTGACGATGGCGCCGGTCTCGGCGGCGCAGCGCAGGATCAGCTCCTTGTCGATGGGCTTGATCGAGTACATGTCCACCACGCGGACGGACACGCCGCGCTGTTCCATGGCCTCGGCGGCCTCGATGGCCTTGTGCACCAGAAGCCCGCAGGCGATGACCGTGACGTCGCGCCCGTCGCGCACCACGGCGCCGCGGCCCAGTTCAAAGCTCGCGTCCGCGCCGTAGAGGTCGGGGTACACGTCGCGGCTGAGGCGCAGGTAGTAAGGCCCGGGATGCTCCGCCGCCCAGCGGGTGGCCCAGCGGGTGGCGGCGGCGTCGGCGGGGACGAGGACGTGCATATTCGGCAGCGTGCGCATCACGGCGATGTCCTCCAGCGCGTGGTGGCTGGCGCCGTCCAGCGCGTCGCTCATGCCGCAGTAGGCCCCGCCGAACTTGACGTTCAGGTTGCCGTAGCACACCTGGCCGCGCGCGGCGATCAGCCCCAGGGTGGTGAGGAACACCGTGAAGGTGTTGACAAAGGGGATCTTCCCCGTGGTGGAAAGGCCCGCCGCGGTGGCGACCATGTTGCTCTCGGCGATGCCCATGTTGAAAAAGCGCTCCGGGAACGCCTTGCCGAAAATGGCGGATTTGGTGGAGCCGGACAGGTCGGCGTCCAGGACGACGATGTTCTCATTCGTCTCCCCCAGCTCCTTCAGGATCATGCCGTATTCCTCGCGGATCGCTTTGCTCATGCCTGTGCACCTCCCAGCTCTTTCATCGCCTGCGCGAAGGATTCATCGTCGATGGCCTTGCCGTGCCAGGCGGCCTTGCCCTCCATGAACGAAACGCCCTTGCCCTTGACCGTGTGGGCCAGGATCACCGTGGGCACGCCAGTGCACGCCTCGGCGGCGTCAAAGGCATTGTTGAGCGCGGCGAGGTCGTGCCCGTCGCACTCGATGACGTTCCAGCCGTTGGCACGCCACTTCCCCGCCAGGTCGCGGATGGGCATGACCTCGTCGGTGGTGCCGTCCAACTGCACGCCGTTCCAGTCCACGACGGCGCAGAGGTTATCCAAGCGGAATTTCGGCGCGGACATGACCGCCTCCCAGACGCAGCCCTCGTCCAGCTCGCCGTCGCCGAGGACGGCGTACACGCGCGCGCTCGATCCGTTCAGCTTCAGTCCCATGGCCATGCCCTGCGCGGCGGACAGGCCCAGCCCCAGCGGGCCGGCCGGCATCTCCACGCCGGGGGTGTGGTTGGTGGGGTGGCCCTGCAGCAGGCTGTCCACGCGGCGCAGCGTGTCCATGCTGCCGGCGGGCAGGAAGCCCTTTTCAATGAGGTTGCAGTAGAGCATCGGGGCGGCGTGGCCCTTGCTGAGTACCAGGCGGTCCCGGTCGGGATCGTCGGGGCGGGCGGCGTCAAGGTGCATCCGCTCCTGGTACAGCAGCGTCAGAATCTCGCAGACGGAGAGGCTGCCGCCCGGGTGCCCGGACTGGACGCCGTGGATGGCGGTGAGCGCTTCGATGCGGAAGCGGCGGCAGAGCGCGCGCAGCTCCCCGGCGCGCTTTTCGGTCAGTGGCATGGTTTTCTCCTCCATATTTTGTAGATTTTTAAAGAATCAACAGGTCTTTCGGGGCCAGCGTGAGGTTCTGCGGGCCGTCGGCGGTGATGCGCACCATGTCCTCGATGCGCACGCCGAAGCGCCCCGGCAGGTAGATGCCGGGCTCGGCGGTGATGACCGCGCCCACCGGCAGCAGCTGCGTGTTGCGCGGGCTGGCGCTGGGGCTTTCGTGGATCTCCAGCCCCACGCTGTGGCCGAAGCCGTGGCCGAAATATTGCCCGTAGCCGGCGTCGGCGATGACCCTGGCCGCCGCGTTGTGGACGTCCGCCCCGGTGTGGGCCGGGTCCATGCGCGCGATGCCCGCCGATTGCGCTTTCAGCACGGTTTCATAAACGCATCGCATCTCGTCCGTCACGTGGCCGACGGCGACAGTGCGCGTCATGTCGGAGCGGTAGCCGTCCACGACCGTGCCGAAGTCCATGGTGATGAAGTCCCCGTCGCGCACGACGGCGTCGCCCGGGACGCCGTGGGGCTTGCTGGTGTTGGCCCCCGTGATGGTGATGGGGTCAAAGCTGTTGCCCTCCCCGCCCAGGAGCAGCATCCGGTAGGTCAGGTGCGCGGCGATGGCCCGCTCGCTCACGCCGGGGCGCAGCAGCGGCAGCGTGTCGGTAAGCGCCTGCTCGGCGATGCGCTGCGCGGCCGTGATGGCGGCGACCTCGGCGTCGGATTTCACGGCGCGCAGGCCGGAGAGCAGCGCATCGGCTGCGCGCAGGTCGCGGCCCAGGGCCTTGCCGATGGCCTCCCAGCGGGCGTGGGGCAGGCCCTCCGCCTCCGCGCCGATGGCGGCGCAGCCGCCAAGGAAGTCGCGCAGGAGGGCGCTTAAGCGGTGCTGCGCGTCATAGAGCAGCACGTCGAAGCCCTGCGCGGCAGCGCGGGCTGCTTCGATGTAGCGGGAGTCGGTCACGAGCACGGCGGCGTCGCGCCGGACGGCCACGGCCCCGTCGGTGAAGGCGAAGCCGGACGCCCAGCGGGTGTTGGCGTCGGAGAAAAGGACGACGGCGTCCAGCCCGTGCGCGGCCAGGGCCGATTGGATCTGTTCGATGTGGGTCATAAAGCTGCTCCTATAATGATGATCGGATGGCGAAAACAATCGTTACTTCGATTGTTTTCGCTGCCAAACGACACGTTTGGCAGCGAATGATTTGAAAAATCATTCGCCCGATGCTCATTGCAATGAATACATGGCAAAACAGCGTTGCTGT